>JAUWAK010000115.1 GCA_030602105.1 Candidatus Aerophobota bacterium
CGAAATTCCTCCAGAGCCTTTCTTTTCAAGAACTCTGAGACAGCTGTTAGTCCATCAGAGTGCTGCATATTGAACTCAACAATAGGGCTGTAGGAGGGGTCCAGCCCTACCAGATGAACATCTGTTCCATGAAGAGTGGTGACAATCTTTAGGTCGTTCCCCAGAGCTCTTTTGGCCAGATAAGCAGAGCTGGTATGAGGGACAGCATAATGGGCATGAACGAGCTCCAATCCTTTTCTTCTTGTGAGATCTATGATCTTGGAAGCCAAAGCCAGAGTGTACGGAGTGTAATCGAATAGAGGATAAGAGCGAACGTTGACCTTATGGAAAATGACACCATGTTCTTCCATATTTAGTCTTACCGGCGCAGCGTAGGAGATGAGGTGAATTTCATGCTTTCTAGCCAGTTGTACGGCCAGTTCAGAAGCGACGACACCGCTCCCGCCGTATGTGGGATAGCAAACAATCCCGATTTTCATTTTCCTTGTCCCAAAGACCATTGTTGATATGCTTTTTCCTTAACGGAGCCCTAGTCGGGAAAGGTGACGATCCTGTGCTCGCCATAGTTCGAGGAGGAGAATTCCCGGTGAATTACTTCCAGAAAGTCGTGGCCAAATTTTATGAGATACTCTAAAAAGTTGATTTTTCTCTCCTGTAGATCTCCCAGAGGAAAAAGATTCTCCGCTGCATTGTATATCTGAAGTTCCATAACAGAGTTCTGTTTTCTCAGGCACCTTACAGCCCTCTTCTCCAAAGAATCAATCTCCCTGAAGATCTTCTTCTCGGAGGCCTGGAAGGAGTCCCCTAGTGTCTCATCGATCTGGCCGACAGTCTCTGCCATGGGTAACAAGACCTTAGAAACATCATCTCTCGCACGTGCAAAGAGAGGCCTCAATTCCTCCTTCAGCAATTTCTTAATCCCTGAGGCAGGAGACCTCAAATCTTGAATGGCAAGGCCATACTTTTTGATTATTCTTGCCACCTTGTTCTCCAGAATGGTGGCCCCGAAGCGAGGGTAGATGAGAGGCATCTCTACGCCAAATTCCTGGTACACCTCCCCCAGCTGCGCAAAATAGGCTATCTCAGAGGGCCCAGCCACATAGGCGTAGGTAGGAAGAGTATAATCCTGAGTGATAGGTCTGGTCACCACATTGGAACTAAAGTCAAAAGGATTCGCCTCGAGCCACTGCAGCAGTTCTCGAGAAGAAAAGGATTTCCCGCCAACCAGAAACTTCCCATTGTAAGTAACCTTCTTTCTTTTGAGAAAAAAACCACAAACATGAGGTGTCTTGTGAATTCGAGGAGAGTATCCCCTTTTCTTGAGTCGGGCTGCGGCCCGATTGACAAGCTCCGTAGATCGCAGAGGATTCTTGATCATTTTCTCAAAAAGAGGGATCATTAGGGGCCTCAGGATCCTGGGTTCTATGAGTACCAGGCCGTGATGTCCGAAAAAGAATAAAAGCAAGCGGGAGAAAAAATCTCCCAGATTTTCCGACTGCCTGGCCAGAACCTCCAGATTCTTAAGAATATCCTCTTTGAATTCGGTCTGGGGGGTAATTTCCTCTATTTTCTCAAGGACCTTCTTTATTTCCCGAAGATCTAGCTTAACCTCGAAGGCGCTTCTTGAGGCCCCTTTGATAGGGTACCTAATCCTGCAGGGTTTATTCTTTTCCATAAGGTAAATATGGTCTACCTCGGACAGGTCATGGTCCTCGGATGCATTCCAGAAAAGCGGAATAAATCTTCGCCCGTCGTGCGAGAGTCTATGGGAGATGACAATAGCAGAGAGAGCTTTATAAACGGTATAGAGCGGCCCGCTAAAGACTCCTGGCTGCTGACCGCTGACCACCACATAGGTATCTTCATCCAAAAGACTGTCAATGCTTTCCATTACTCTGGAAGGCGCATTCATTTTTTCATTGTAGTCCCTAAGACACTTTACCACTCTTTCTCTACCCATCTTGAATCGACGGCGGCGTTTGCCTTGAGTAAAATGAGCCGGGAAAAATTCCCTGAGCCCGGCTGAGTTAGCCAGATAGTCCAGGGTCACAGGTTCGGAGATGATATGGGCCGGAGCCAAGCTTCCTCCAAGCCTCAAATTCTTCCCTCCTTACCAGCGGGCCTTTTCATGTTCGAGGAGAAGAGTCCCGATTTCCTAGGGATCCCCCCAGCTTCAGAAATGGTGAGCTTGCCTGGCCAGTTCATAGGCATCCATAGCTTCTCTAGCCAAATCGATCTCCAGGTAGGCCGCTTTAGAATTATAATATGGAGGACCTTTCCGGGAAAAAAGTGTAAGTATCCTCCCTTTCTGCTGCACTGCTGTCCCATCACATGGCTCGTGACTTCTGATCAGAGTCTTCACTCCAAGCCGGTCCAACGTAGTGCTAGTTACTTTGCTAGCGAAGATCCTGCCCGCTCCCCGGGGAGAAGGAGAGCTTATCTCTTCTTCCCCCGGGTCATTCCATAGAATCTCTTCCAGATAACTCTTGGCCGGGTGGGCGTCATGAGCCCAGGCAATATCAGAAAGAGAGTTGACATTTTCTGGAAGACCCCCATGAAGCATCAGATATTTTCCTTCTACCACAGCACTATGGTAGAGAAGATCAAATAATTGGCGCAACTCGCCGTAGACCTTTCGCCACCCCTCCCCAAATCTCCTTCGTAGAAAGTACGGCAGATCGTGAGGGCGAAATGTCATATCCTCAGGTCCCTCGTGATTCCCTCTGAGCATTACGATCTTTTCCCTGAAGATGCTCCTGAGGGTGAGAACTATGTAGTAGACTTCAGCAGGATAGGAGCCTCTGTCGCCGTAGTCACCCAGAAAAACAGCGAACACATCATTTTCCCGTGTCAGTCTCTCTAACAGCTTGCTGGACTTCAAAATGAAAACGAGACTGTCGAGGTCCCCATGCAAATCACCAATCACCAAAACTTTCCCCTTTGATGGAAGGTAAATCAGACCTCCCTCCCTCTTTACTGCGCCCCTTAGAGGTTTGGATTTCTCCTCGCTGAGAGAAGAGTTTACTCCACGGATGAGATGGCAAAACTCATCCACGCTGCAAGAAGAAGCTTTCCTGGCAAGCTCCTCCATCTTTGTCACTGTCCACTCCTTTCTCCCAGGGTTCCCCTTCCCTCTCGGGCAACTGTTCCCTTACAAGGACTATCCCTACCCTGAAGAAACTGTTTTTTGACTGCCAGTGACAGCTTGGCCTCGCCTCTCCAAGGAAATTGTGGTAGTTTCTTATCGGCAGCTATGAAGCTGTCTATACACCTCTTCCCCCACTACCTTGCCCTCCCCGTCAACAAGCTCTAATGTATAGGCTGTGTCGGGTGGAGTCCGAACGGTCTCTCTTCTTATGCGATAACCATTCTCAAAAGCTATCTCTCCAGAGTTCGTCCCCTTCACCTTCACTTCCTTGAGATTACCTTCTTTGATGAGAATAGCCAGAATCTGGACTTCCTCCCACATCCAGGTATCTACCTTATCAGGTAAGCCCCGGTTCTCACAGACAGCCTCTATTATTTTGCCTATGTTTGATTCAAATAGTTCCAAATCTGCCTTTCTCAAAGTTTCCAGATATTTCCTACTCTCTTTCATTACTAACCCCCCAAAGCTAGCAAAGTGAGTCCCCAGACTGGAGGAGAAAAGCGCTCGCAGGGCAAACGAAACGTGACCTTCTCTTCATACCAAACGCCTTCTTCCATCACC
>JAUWAK010000135.1 GCA_030602105.1 Candidatus Aerophobota bacterium
TTTAACGAGTTCCTTTTCGCACTATTTCTCACACCAACAATCAAGTCACAGACCCTGCCCGTGATAGTTGCTGACGTCTCTGTAAACCCGGATGTGAGCTATGCCTTAATGTCAGCATGTATAGTCCTGTCCATAATTCCACTTCTCCTATTTGCTCTGATTTTTCGTAACTATATAACACGTGGATTAATCACGACGCTCCGAATGAAATAGATAACCTCAAAAGCAATTTACTATTGGGACATTTGTCATAGGCTTGACAACTGGGCATGCCCGTGGAACTTTGCCCTTCCGGTTATTTGACAACAGGTCCTTCAGCAAGTATATTTCATTCGAAAGACTGTGGCACGAACGGGAGGAAAAAATGGAAGAGAAAGGTTTCCCCAGAAATTATCCAATGAAGGGAAAAAGGTTCCTTGAGATTTGCAAAGAGTTTCTGGACAGAATTGAAGAAGGGCAGGCTGAGAATTTCAAGAAGGCAGGTCAGCTTATTGGAGATAGAATTATGGACGGTGGTATCGTGCATGTGGTTGGCACCGGGGGTCACGCCTGCCTTCCAGCCTATGATATGTTCTACAGAGCTGGCGCACTGGTACCAATAAATTACATTATTCCCATAGGCGCTTTGTATGGAGCTGGGGGAGCGACGCACGGAATGAGAATCGAAAGAACACCAGAGTACATGAAACAGGTAATAGACTATTATCGTGTGGGAAATGGTGATGTTGCTATAGTATTCAACAACATCGGTGTCAATGCCGCTACAATCGATGCGGCGCTGGCTTGTAAAGAAAAAGGGGCTACCGTAATAGGTGTTGCGGGATTAGTGTGGCAGGAAGATATACCGGAAGATCACCACACCAGACATCCCTCGAGAAAGAATCTCAAGGACATTGTGGATCTATTTATTGATGATTATAATCCGGTGGGTGATTCGGTGATAGAACTCGAGGGGTTTGACAGAGCCATTGCCCCCATCTCCACAGTGAGTGATGGGTATATAGTAAGGCGGATTGAAATTGAGTCCATAAAATACATGGTTGAGAAAGGATTCAAACCACCGGTGTGGGCTAGCTCTAACACCGTCGGGGGCGATAAGGCTAATAAAAAGTATCAGGATGACTATTTCTACAAGATCAAGCTATTGTAAAAAACCCTGCTTTAAGGAGGTGAGAAAAGACAAGACTCTGAGAGCAGGGAGCTTTTGAATCAAAATGAAAAGGAGGGGAGAATGTCAGTAAGAAAGAAAAGTTTGGCTCTGGTCGGTGTGATGGTTGGGCTGCTGGTAGTTGTCCCGGGGTTGTGCTTGGCTCAGGAAAAGGTGGAACTCACTTTCTGGCACCACGAGGCTCCTGCTCACCGCGTTGCCGCCTTTCAGCAGGCAATAGACTTATTTGAGAAGGAGTATCCCGACATCAAGGTCAACCAGGAAATCGTGATGTGGGGAGATGCCTGGCCGAAGACATTGGCAGCTATAGAGGCGGGAAATCCACCTGATTTTCAGTTCGCGATTCCTGATCTCTTGCTAACCGTCTACCGCGCCAACGCCATTGTTCCTCTCACCAATCTGGTGAAGGAGATGGATGAAAAGTACCAGTTCTTTCCCGGCGCAATAGCCCCCTATCATCACGAAAATGAGAGCTGGGGCGTTCCTATCTGGACCATGACTTTCCTGCTCACCTATCGACCGAGTTACTTTGAGCAGTACCTGGGGACTACTGAACCTCCCAAAACCTGGGAAGAGTTTTTGGACTACGCTGAGAAACTAACACATGCCCCAGATCTACATGGTATTGGATTGGCTGGAGCTAAGAACCTTATGGTAGATGAGCAGGCCTATTGCATTATGACAACTGCGGGAGCTAAGTTCTTTGATGAGAAGGGAAAGATAATATTTGATAGTCCCGAAACAATAAAAGCCCTAAAGTTCTACAAAGAGCTTTTCCAGTTTGCTCCTCCTGGTGCTGATGCCTGGTCCTGGGGAGAAATGGAGCTCAATATCGCAGCAGGAACCGTGGCCATGGCTCCTTATTTTCCTGCGGTTCAGAAAAGGTTTTACGAGGAGTTCGATACCAGTGACTACGCCGGTGCCCATATGCCTTATCCTCCGGATGGAAAGCCAGGTACCATATGCTATCCCAATGAAATCCATGTGTATAAGCAGACAGTGGCTAAAGGGCATCTACCGGCAGTCGAAGAGTTCGTTAGGTTTATCCTGAGACCAGAGGTCAATTATATTTTGACAGCGGTTCAGGAACCGGGAGGTTTCTATCCTGCTACCGAGGCAGCTTCCAGAGCACCTGAGTTCTGGAATGACCCCATAATCACCCGCTTCAGAGGGATGAACGAGGCGGCCATGGAAGCCTTAGAGTACGCAACTCTTTATGGTTTTGAATACGGACGCTGGGTTAATTTGGGAATAGGTGATATCACCGGAGCGGATATTCTGGCCGATGTTGTTCATAGAATTGTTACCGGACAGATGAGCGTTGAGGACGCGGTAAAATGGGGTGCCAAGGCGATGGAGAAATACTCTGAGCCCGTAGGATAAAAGTAGGACATAGGATAAAGAGAATCCAAAGGACGGTAGCTTGCCCTAAGCTACCGTCCTTCAAAAGAGCAAAGTAGTGAGAAGAAAAACGGTCGGATACCTTTTCGTCTTACCCATCCTTGTACTAATCCTGGTGATCTTTCTTTACCCCCTCATATCTACCATCAGATACTCTCTGTATGATATCCCCTTTGGCATAAAGGAGGGACCATTTGTAGGCCTTCAAAACTACAGGATCATTTTTTCCGAACCAGTATTCTGGCAGGGGTTAAGAAATAGTGTTATCTGGGCTCTAGGAAACTTGGCACTCCAGCTAACCATTCCCTTCGGAATAGCTATTGTCTTGAACCATCGGCTTAAGGGTATCGACTTTGTCCGGGCCATAGTTCTAATACCCTGGATAGTCCCGGCGGTGGTAGTAGCTATATGTGCGAGGTGGCTGCTCCTCCCAACCATGGGTCCTATCAACTACTATCTTCTCAAAACAGGTATTGTCGCTCGCAGGGTCAACTTTCTGGGTTCACTGGGGCTGGCGATGCCAACTTTGATTGCTCTAAATTCCTGGAAATTCTT
>JAUWAK010000100.1 GCA_030602105.1 Candidatus Aerophobota bacterium
CAAGGCCGATAGCTACGATGATATCCTTCAGGTGGTCATAGACAGACTCCGCACTATTAAGGGAATTACTGATACCACAACTGATCTGGTTATGGAGTAATTTGGGAGGAAGTTAGAAGCTACCTGGATTGAGGAACGTGACCCCTCCTTGGCTCAGCTTTAGACAAGATAGTTGGAATGAAGTGGGGCGTGGTGAAGCGGTAACACAGCGGACTTTGGATCCGCCACTCGGAGGTTCGAATCCTCCCGCCCCAGCCAAAAAACTGGTGTTAGGAGGGGCATTTCATAACGTGAGGGGATGAAGCTCAAAGAAATTGGCGAATTTGGTCTCATAAGAAGAATGAGATCGAGTTTGAAGGATTCTCAGAGAAATGCGGTACTGGGAATTGGAGACGATGGAGCAGCGCTTAAGATAGCTCCGGGGAAGCTTACTCTTGTCACTCTTGACACGCTGGTAGAAAATACCCACTTCAAATGGGATTACGCCTCGCCCAGGCAGGTAGGGTGGAAGGCACTAGCAGTTAATATCTCGGACATTGCTGCGATGGGTGGGGTGCCTACCTATTGCGTGGTAGGACTGGGATTGTCCGGCAGCCTAGAGGTAGACTTGGTGGATGGTTTATGTGAAGGCCTAAAGGAAATAGCCGCTCGATACGGAATCGGTATAGTAGGAGGGGATATAGTTCGATCCTCGGAGTTTTTCATTACGGTCTGTCTTTTGGGAGAGGTAGCTGGTGGGCGGATTTGTTCTCGCTCAGGGGCCAAAGTGGGGGATCTTATTTTTGTTACCGGTGAGCTGGGAGCGGCTGCTGCAGGCCTGGCTTGTCTTGGTACGGCTGAGGTGCGCCTGGAGTCGGGGAAAAGAGAATTGCTTGTTCAAAAGCATCTTAGGCCCTCCCCGCGCCTCAAGGAAGGACAATGGATAGCGGCCAGGAGAATAGCCACGGCTATGATTGATATCAGTGATGGGCTCATCTCTGATTTTTCCCGCATAAGAGAGGAAAGCAGGGTGGGGGCAGTTCTGTGGGAGGAGGCGATTCCTGTTGCGCCGCCCGCTGTAGAGCTAGCGCGCTCATTGGGCAGGTCCCCTCAGGATTGGGCTCTCTATGGGGGAGAGGATTATGAACTTCTCTTTACCGCATCTCCTGACAAGAGAAAACTCTTGGATGAGGAGGCCCCCTTTCCGTTCTCTGTCATTGGAGAGGTGTGCCAGTGGCAAGAAGGGATGGTCCTTAAGGAGGCGGAAGGCAGGCACATGAGAATAGAGGAGCAGGGATATAATCATCTGGCTGATGCCCCGAGAAGTGGCAAGAGGCCATAGTTCTCTTTGAGCACGAGTTTTGCGGGACGAAAGAAAAGGCCAAAATAGGGAGGATTAGAGAATGAGAAAGGTAGCCATAAATGGATTTGGGAGAATAGGAAGGCTCACCCTAAGAGCAGCCTTGGAGCGAAAAGCCAATCTCGACTTTGTGGCTGTAAACGACCTGGTGGATGTCAAGACTCTGGCTCACCTTTTCAAATATGACTCCGTTCACAGATCCTATCCGGGAGCGGTAGGAAGAGATGAGGACTCAATAATTGTTGATGGGAAAAAGATAAGAGTTTTTTCTGAAAGGGACCCATCAAATCTTCCCTGGGCCGAGCTGGGGGTGGATATAGTAATAGAGTCAACTGGCTTTTTCCGCAAGAAGAAAGACGCGGCCTCTCACCTCAAGGCAGGAGCAAAGAAAGTCATTATTACCGCTCCCGCCAGGGGGGATGAGGAAGTGCTTACGGTGGTTATGGGCGTGAATGAAAATGCCTACGAGGCCTCTCTCAACGACATTGTTTCCGGAGCCTCCTGCACTACCAACTGTCTGGTACCCATGGTGAAAGTCCTTATGGATAGTTTCGGCATCAAGCATGCCTCAATGACTACCATTCATTCCTACACCAACGATCAAGCTCTATTGGATGCTCCCCATAAGGACTTGAGGAGAGCCCGGGCGGCTGCCTTATCTATGATTCCTAGCACTACGGGAGCAGCCGTGGCTGTGACCAAGGTTATTCCAGAGTTGGAGGGGAAGATCCATGGACTGGCCATACGGGTTCCCACCCCTGATGCGAGCCTGGTGGACCTGGTAGCTGAGGTAGAGAAAGATACGACGCGAGAAGATGTTAATACGGCCTTCAAGAGGGCTTCGGAAGGGAATCTGAAGGGCATAATGAAGTACTGTGAGGAGCCTCTGGTTTCCTCAGATTTTATTACTGACTCATCTTCCTGCATTGTGGACGCAGACTTGACCAGCGTTATCGACGGACGGATGGTAAAGGTTATGGGCTGGTATGACAATGAGTGGGGATACTCCTGCCGGATGGTGGATTTAGCAGCGTATATGGCGAAAAGGATAACCTAGCATTCTCAAAGAAGCTGATCTCGGGGACAGGGGCAACTTTTAAGATGAGAAAGCTATCCGTCAAGGATCTGGATCTTAAGGGAAAAAAGGTCCTGGTGCGGGTAGACTTTAATGTTTCTCTGGATGAGGAGGGAAGGGTCAGGGATGATACCAGGATAAGGGCAGCTCTTCCCACTATTAACTATATTCTTGAGAGGGGCGCTTCTCTTATTCTCCTCTCTCATCTGGGAAGACCCGGTGGCAAAGTAGTAGAGAGGCTTCGGCTTGATCCTGTGGCTCGCCGGTTGAAAGAAGTAATAGAGCGGCCGGTGTTGAAAACGGATGAGTGCATAGGGGAGAAGATAGAGCAAACCTGCCGAAGCATGAAGCCTGGAGATATTGTTCTTCTAGAGAACGTTCGTTTCCACAAAGAGGAGTGCCAGAACGATCCTGGATTTGCCAGAAAGTTGGCTAGCCTGGCTGATTTGTTCGTCAACGACGCCTTTGGCACTGCCCACAGAGCCCACGCTTCCACGGTAGGAGTTACCAGATTTTTGCCGGCAGCGGCTGGACTTTTGATGCAAACCGAGCTTGAGATGCTGGGAGAGCTTCTTGAGAGGCCCCAGAGGCCCTTTGTGGCTATCCTGGGGGGAGCCAAGATCTCGGACAAGATAGGTATTCTGCACAATTTCCTCAAAAGATGCCAGGATATTCTTGTGGGAGGGGGAATGGCCTACACTTTCCTTAAGGCTCAAGGGGCTAAAGTTGGCAGATCTTTAGTGGAGGAAGAAAAGATAGAGGAAGCTCGAAGAATACTGAAAGAGGCTTCTCGGGAAGGGTGTCGCATCCGCCTGCCTCTGGATCACCTGGTAGCGAGAGAGGCCAGGGATGGGATCGGAGTGAGAGTTGTGGATCGGGGAGAAATTTCTCCTGATTATATAAGCCTGGATATCGGCCCGAGGACCATCGAGCTTTTTTCAGGGATAATCCGGAAGGCAAAAACCGTCTTCTGGAACGGGCCTCTGGGAGTGTTTGAACTGGCAAGTTTCTCTAAAGGTACCCGGGCCATAGCCAAGATTCTAGCAGAATCCGAGGCCACTGTTGTTGTAGGTGGAGGAGAGACCGTGAGTGCGCTAAGAGAATTCGGAGTTGAAGATAAGATGACCCATGTCTCTACGGGAGGGGGAGCTTCTCTAGCCTTTTTGGAAGGGCTAGAGCTACCCGCAGTAGCTAGCCTGACGGACAAAAAGTAGGAAAGGAGCCTCTCTTGCGAAAACCCATTATCGGTGGAAATTGGAAAATGAACAAAACCGTAAGAGATGCTGTTCAAACGGTCCAGGATTTGAGGGAAAGAATTGGGGGAGTCGAGGGAGTGGAGGTGGTGGTATTCCCTCCCTTTACCGTTCTTGGTCCCGTAGAGAAGGCCCTTAAGGGCACGAGTATTGGCCTGGGAGCCCAGAACATGTACTGGGAAACGGAAGGTTCTTACACTGGAGAGATTTCCGCCCCTATGCTTGTTGATCTGGGGTGTAGATACGTCATTTTGGGTCATTCTGAAAGGAGGCAGTACTTCGGCGAGACTGACGATGGGATAAACAGGAAAATCAAATCTGCTCTTACCCTTGGACTTACTCCTGTGGTATGCGTGGGTGAGACATTGAAGCAGAGAAAGGAAGGCAGCTTCAAGAGAATTGTTGAGAGTCAGCTCGAGCTCTGCCTCAAGGGCATAGACTCTGGGGAGGCCGACCGGATAGTTATTGCCTATGAGCCTGTTTGGGCCATAGGAACCGGGCTAACCGCCAGTCCTCAGCAGGCAGAGGAGATGCATAGTTTTGTGAGGAAA
>JAUWAK010000141.1 GCA_030602105.1 Candidatus Aerophobota bacterium
CCCTCGAATTCTCTTCCAGGATGGCTGATTATGTTGAAGAAAAGCTAATGCACAAGTTAATGAAACAGAAAAAATAGCCATCCCCTTCCTCCTAATTTGGGGTTCTAATCCGGTAGTTGCCCTAGCAAGCCTATTCTGAAAAATTGTTCTCTTTCTTCAAAGCTATTCTTTGGGTAACCACCCGGTAGGCTATTTACCCGATTTAGTTGACAGTAAGGTTATTTTGCATAATAATTAGGCGATTTTGAGGCCCGAGGAAAGAGTTCCTTATTATGCGTGATGATGAGCAGGCACAGGTGAGAATAACCGTTGAGAGTCAAAGGGAGATTTCTCTTCTCTGTGGCAGGGAAGACGAGAATTTGAAGTTGATGGAAAAGGCGCTGGGAGTGGAGTTTGTCCTTCGAGATAATCTTCTCAGGATTAATGGGGAAGTACATGCTGTAGAGCAGGCAAGGAAACTTGTCAATGAAGTTATTTCAGAGCTGCGCAAAGGGTACGTACCTAATCTAATGGAGATAAAAAGTGCAGTGGAGAAAATAAAAGAAGGTAAACAAACCGGATTGGGAGAGATTTCCTCCTGGACTATTTATACAACTTCTCGGGGAAGAAAGGTGAAGCCCCGGACAGAGGGACAAAAGGAATATGTACGAGCCATGAGGGAAAACGAGGTGGTATTTAGCATTGGCCCTGCGGGGACAGGTAAGACCTATCTTGCCGTAGCAATGGCTGTTGCTGCTCTGGACAGAGAAGAAGTTGTACGGATGATCCTTACCCGTCCCACGGTAGAAGCAGGAGAGAAGCTGGGTTACCTTCCGGGGGGAATGGAAGAGAAGGTTGAGCCCTACCTTCGTCCTCTGTACGATGCCCTATATGACCTGATTCTGGCCGATAAATTTCAAATGTTCTTGGAAAGAAGAATTATTGAGATTGCACCGCTGGCATATATGAGGGGACGTACCTTGAATGATGCCTTTATTATCCTTGATGAAGCGCAAAACACAACCTATGAGCAGATGAAGATGTTTCTGACCAGAATTGGCTTTGGCTCCAGAGTAGTAATTACCGGGGATATTACTCAGATTGACCTTCCTGCTGACAAAGGTTCTGGATTGGTCAAGGTTCAATCCTTGTTTCGAAGCATAAGAGGAATAGAGACGGCTTATCTTACCCAAAAAGATGTGGTAAGGCACCGCTTGGTTCAGGAGATTGTGAGGGCCTATGAGCGTCACGAAAGAAAGACTGAATAAACTTGAAATAGAGAAAGGCAAAGAAAGCCTCGTCCTTAAAGGTCTTTTCTCTGAGGAATATGGCTGGAGATGGGTATGGGCGCTGGCGCTGGTGGGAATTCTGTCCCTGATCTTCCTTTTTCCCCCGACTTCCGGAGTGAGCCTTGTCAGTCAAGCAGGGGTGGTTATCCTCATAGGTATTTTGATTGTCCTGCTTCTAGTTTACCTTTCGCGTTACTGGCCGCAGTTTCTTTCTCCAAAGCTTCTCTTGCTCCTCGGGATCTTGACTGCCAGCATGGGCCTCATGGGGAGAATCATAATCCTTCTTCCCCAGATTCCTTATGTGTTTATACCTATAGCCTTCCTATCAATTTTGATTTCCCTTCTCTTTGCGCCTTCCCTATCCACTGTCATGACAGTTTGGCTAAGTATCTACTTTGCCCTTAATGCCCGGAGCCTTCAAATCCTACCTGTATTAGTCATAGGAGGAATGGTAGGTATTTACAGCGCCCAATTCGTTCGTCAGAGGACAGACCTCACAAAAGGTGGAATCTATGTTGGATTAGCTAATGGCCTCACCATCTTGGCTGTGGGTTTGCTTTACAATCAGTCCTTCTCGGAAGTAGGTTCTATGATCCTATGGGGTATAGGCAGCGGCCTTTTTTCCAGCATTCTGGTTATGACAATTCTGCCGTATTTGGAGACATACTTCGGTCTTATTACCGACATTAAACTGTTGGAACTCAGTAATCTCAATCTTCCTTTGCTCAAGAGGCTTTCTATAGAAGCTCCGGGAACTTATCATCATACCCTGATGGTGGCCAATCTGGCCGAAGCCGGAGCCGAAATCATCGGCGCCAACTCTCTTTTGACCAGAGTGGGGGCCTATTATCATGACATTGGCAAAATTGTCCGGCCGCATTTCTTTTTTGAAAATAGCAGCTTAACCGAAGACGACCGTCATGGTAAGGTTTCTCCGAATTTAAGCTCTACCATTATCATTTCCCACGTGAAGGATGGGGTGGAGATGGCCCAGAAGGATAGACTTCCCCCAGCCGTCATTGACATCATTAGAGAGCATCATGGGAAAAGCTTAATAGCGTATTTCTACAGAAAAGCGTTGAAAAACAGCACTCCCGACAGGAAAGGAGAAATAGATGAGGACGTTTTCCGTTACCCTGGTCCTCTACCTGAAAGCAAGGAGACAGCTCTGGTCATGCTTGCCGATTCGGTCGAGGCGGCCTTTCGTTTCTCTCCTCAGAAAACGGTCAAAAGCATAGAAGCTCAGACAGAAAAGGTTATTAACAACAAGCTGAAAGATAGGCAGCTGGACAGGTGTGATCTCACCTTAAGAGAAATAAAGAAAATAGCTGAAGCTTTCACCAGAATTCTGGCTGGTCTTGTTCATACCAGGGGCAGATACCCGGAAGAGATACTCAAAGGAGAAACTGCGTTAGACTAGCTAGGGGGGCATTGAGAGAGTCAAATGGCACGCTCGATACTGCCAGGAAGGCATCGGCACCTGGGAGATCTAAACGGGAGTGGAGGAGAAAACTCCCGGGATTCTTGTCTAGGGAAATTAATGGCTCTAATTGCGGTAACCAATCTGCAAAAGAGACCAATTGACAGGAAGTGGCTCAAGAGAATAGCAGGCAGTGTCCTGGAGCTGGAGCCAGGAGGGAAAGAAAAGGAGATCGATATAGTCCTGGTGGATAGTGAGAGGATGAAGGAGCTTAATGAAAAATACCGGGGAAGAACTGC
>JAUWAK010000099.1 GCA_030602105.1 Candidatus Aerophobota bacterium
TGGGAATCTGAGAAGATGGAAGACTATGAACATAGCGTAGTAAATTCTATTTACGGTAGAAGCCAAGGTAGCACCTTTAAAGTATTTCTGGGCGTCTAGCAAGGTCTCTGTGGCCCTTCTTCATCGTCTCCCCGTACCTTATAAAGCGATTTGACAGGAGGGGGAAATACGGTACTATCCAAGAGGGTTCCTGCGGAGCAAGGGAAAATCGTCCCGAGATACCTCTTGACAGCCTGGCTGATTGATGTAGGGTAGGGCGGAATGAGGGTATTCATAGCTATTGAGCTCGCGGATTCCATTAAGGACAAAATAGCCAGAGTCCAGGAGAGACTCAAAGTTACGCAGGACAAGATAAAGTGGGTTGATCCGGCCTCAGTTCATCTTACCCTGAAGTTCCTGGGAGAAATAGGGGAAGAGAAACTAGAAAAAGTGCAGCAGGTTGCCCGGGAGCTAGCAGAGAGGATTCCTCCATTCAAAATGGAGATTAAGGGGATGGGGGTATTTCCCGGATTTTCATCTCCCAGAGTTATGTGGATAGGGGCGAGGGACACCGATGGTCGGCTGGAGGAGCTGGCAGCTCATCTGGAGGAAGCCCTGGCTAAAGAAGGATTCGCAAAAGAAAGAAGAGAATGGAAAGCTCACCTTACCCTGGGAAGAGTTAAATCTCTCAGGGAGACAGACAAATTAGGGGAGCTCATCCGGAAGGAGATAGAAACAGATGCCGGGAAAATGGAGGTAAAGGATATCACTGTAATGCGGAGCCAACTCACTCCTAAAGGCCCCATTTATACAAGTCTTGGTCAAATCCATTTGAGGGGAGATTAGATGATGAATGAAGCCAAAATAAAAGCCCTGGATATAGCCAGACGTCAGATAGAACAGCAATTTGGCAAGGGTTCACTGATGAGGCTGGGAGAGAGAGCTGCTCGCATGGATGTAGAGGTCATTCCCACAGGAAGCATTGCTCTGGATGCGGCCCTGGGAATCGGTGGAGTTCCCAGAGGAAGAGTGGTGGAGCTGTTCGGTCCTGAGGGCTGCGGCAAAACTACTCTGGCTCTGCATATTGCTGCTGAATCCCAGAAGAAAGGTGGGATGGTAGCCTTCATAGATGTTGAACATGCCCTGGACCCGAGCTATGCCGGGAAGCTGGGAGTGGATACGGAGAATATTCTTATTTCACAGCCAGACTCAGGGGAAGAGGCTCTTCAGATAGCTGAACTCTTGGTGCGGAGCAACGCCGTAGATTTGGTTATCATTGACTCCGTAGCTGCCCTGGTTCCTCGAGCGGAGCTGGAAGGAGAAATGGGTGAGGCTCATATGGGACTTCAGGCGAGACTGATGTCTCAGGCTCTTCGTAAACTCACTGGAAGCATAAGCAGTTCTAAAACCTGCATCATATTCATTAATCAACTGAGGATGAAGATAGGAGTTATTTTTGGCAATCCAGAAGTCACTCCCGGAGGAAGAGCCTTGAAGTTTTACGCTACGATAAGGATGGATATGAGGAGAAAGGGTTCTTTGACGAGGGGTGAAGAGAATATAGGTAATCTAATTCGGGTAACCGTGGTCAAGAACAAACTTGCCTCTCCCTTCAGGAAAGCGGAATTTGACCTTCTTTTTGGGGAGGGGATTTCGCAAGAGGGCAGCATTCTAGATGTGGGAGCGGATCTGGGGATCATTGAGAAATCCGGTGCCTGGTTTTCCTACGGGGATACTCAAATAGGCCAGGGAAAGGAAAATGCTCGAGAGTTTCTCAAGGATAAAAAGAACAGTGCTTTAAGAGAGGAGCTTGAGAAGAAGATAAGGCAAAAACTGGGATTTTCGAGGAAGACGGCTGAAGCCTCAAAAGGTCGGTAATAGGAGAGTTGCCTCTGTATTCGTCACAAAAACCAATGAGAAAGCTTGGCGCAGCACTGGTAGGACTTAGCTCACTCTTATTCCTTTTTGTTCCCCTCACCCAGGCTGAGATACGATATGAAGTGGGTAGGGTAAGCTACGAGTCTTATTCTGACTATACCCGGGTTTTCATAGGGCTGACCCCTGGAACAGGGTACGTGGTTATAGATCTACGTAATCCTCCCAGACTCAAGGTCAATCTATATCCCGCCAACCTAAGCTCCGTATCCAAGGAAATTGAGGTTCAAGACCGATTTGTTAAAAAGGTTCGGCTGGATCAGGAGACAGAAAAAGTAGTGAGGGTGGTTCTCGATCTCAACATATCTGATCCTACTTCCAGTGTTGATCTTTCGGGGGATGGCTCCCGTCTGCTTATAGAGATCCGAGGTCCCGAGGAAGATTTGGTTGCGGCCGTTCTGAAGGAGAAAGAAGCCCCCATAGTTAAAAAAGAGGAGATTCCGTCCGTTACCCTGCCCCAAAAGAGAGAGAAAGCTGTTTACACCATTGTTCTTGATCCCGGGCACGGGGGCAAAGATCCAGGAGCTATTGGCCGCAGCACTGGACTTAAGGAAAAAGACGTAACCCTCAAGGTGGCCAAAGAGCTGGCCAGGCTCCTCAAGAATGAAGAAGGGATAAGGGTCTATTTGACAAGAAATACTGATCGCTATATTTCTCTGGATCGAAGAACGGAGATAGCCAATCAACTGGGGGGAGGCATGTTCGTCAGCATTCACGTTAACTCTGGCTATAGGCGCCGTGCCACGGGGGTGGAAACTTTCTTTAACTCGCGATATTCCTATGGCGAGGGAGCCGAAGAGGTTGCAGCCAGAGAAAATAGGCCCCTGGGGTCGGAAAATGTCCCCGATGAGGCGAAACTCATAATCTGGGATCTTATCCAGGATGAGTATCGAAGCGAGAGTAATGATCTGGCTCACATAGTGCAGAAAGAGATGGTTCAGACAGCGGGTCGGGAGGACAGAGGAGTCAAATCAGCCGGGTTTTATGTATTAAAGGGAGCCGCCATGCCAGCTATTTTAGTGGAGATAGGCTTTCTTTCCAACGCTTCGGAAGAGAGGATGCTAGGAAAAGAAGATTTCAGAGAAAAAATTGCTCTGGGAATATTCAGGGGCCTCAAGCGTTACTACGAGAATAAATGGTAAGAAGCTGTGAAAACTGATGCCTTTTGGCTGGGGAGAAGAAAGTGCCTCAGAAGAGAAAGAAAGTTTCAAAGAGAAAGAAAACTTCAAAGAAAAAGAGAAGAAGCTTCATATTTGTGCTGGCGCTTGGGGGAGCGGTTTTCCTAGCTGGACTCGCCCTCTCTCCCTATCTCTGGGAAAAGCTACAAGAGATCCCCTATATTTGGCAGAAGGGATACGAGATCAAAGAATGGCTTATAAAGCCTTCGGTTGTAGAAGAGACCAAAGATATTAAGCTCTATTTTTCCGTGCCCCAAGAGAACTATCTTTCCCCTCAGGAAAGAAGGATTACCTCCTCTTCAGAGATAACCGGTCAAGCCAGGGCCATACTAGCGGAATTAATTAGTGGACCTGGTAGCTCTTCTCTTGGTCCTACTATTCCACCAAAGACCGAGGTGAGAGCAGTCTATGTCAGGGACAAATGCATTTATGTGGACTTTTCCTCGGCTTTGCGAGAGGCACATCCCGGGGGATCCTCAGGAGAGTTGCTCACTATTTACTCCATTGTCAACAGCCTTCTCGACAACCTTCCTTCCCAGTCAGAGGTGCAGATCTTAATCCAGGGAAGGCCAGCCGACACCCTGGCCGGGCATATAGACATAAGAAAGCCTCTGACCCTGAATTTGCATCTGGTCAAAGCAAGCCCAGCCGGGTAAATAGCAAAGATTAATTGGCTATGCCGAAAGATAAAGAATCGCCCCTCATTATTTTGTGTGGTATATTCGTTGGATCTCTAGTGATTTCTGAGGTTCTGGCGAGCAAAATCGCCGCTTTTGGGAAGATCTATGTTCCTGCCGGTGTCTTAGCCTATGCCGTAACCTTTGCTATCACTGATGTTGTCAGTGAGGTATGGGGAAAGAGCTTTGCCAGGCAGGTGGTGCTGGCAGGACTTTTGAGTCTGGGAGTTGTTTTCCTACTTATCTGGTTTGCCACTGTCCTACCCTCCGCTCCCTTCTGGACAGAGGAAAGGGCCTTTATCAGAATTCTGGGGATGGAAAAAGGAGCGGCTCGGATAATCGTAGCCAGTATAGTTGCCTATGCGGTGAGTCAGTACCATGATGTCTGGGCTTTTCACTTCTGGAGGAAGGTTACCCGGGAAAGACACCTATGGCTTCGCAACAATGCTTCTACTCTGACATCTCAGGCTATTGACACCTGCCTATTCATCTCTTTAGCTTTC
>JAUWAK010000101.1 GCA_030602105.1 Candidatus Aerophobota bacterium
TCCGAGGTGCTTATTAAATCAATGTTTATTCCTTTCTTCCCCAGGGCAGAAAACATCCTTGCTGCCACCCCAGGATGTGACTGCATGCCAGCTCCCACTAAGGAGACCTTCGCCATATTGGCATCGTAGACTACTTCCTGGGCACCCAATGTCTCCTTTACCTTTCCCATCACCTTTTTTACCGCCTCCAAATCTTTTCCCTCCACGGTGAAGGTGATATCATTTCTCCCGTGCTCAGAACTACTTTGGATAATCATATCCACGTTGATGTTGACCTCAGCAAGTGTAGTAAAGATGAATCCTGCTATCCCGGGCTTATCCTGCAGCTCTTTGATGGTTACCTTAGCTTCTTTTTCATTAAGGACGAGTCCTGAGACTACAAAGTGCTCCATTGGTTTTTCCTTACTCAACTATGGTCCCCTCCTTTTCATTGAAACTGGATCGGATGTGCAATCGAACTTCATAGTTCTTGGCTAATTCCACGGCACGCGGGTGCACAACCCTAGCTCCTGAGCTGGCTATTTCCAGGAGCTCATCATAGGAGATACGCCTGAGTTTCCTTGCCTGGGGGACTACGCGCGGGTCTGCCGTGTAAATTCCCTCGACATCGGTGTAGATTTCGCACATATCCGCCTTCAAAGCAGCAGCCAAGGCCACCGCCGTTAGGTCCGAGCCCCCTCTTCCCAGAGTGGTGATAATATTCTCCTGCGTCACTCCCTGAAACCCTGCCACTACCACGATTCTGTCCTTGTCAATCTCTTCCACGATTCTGTCGGTCTCGATTTTTCTAATGCGGGCTTTGGTGTGGACATTATCAGTGATGATTCCTCCCTGAAGTCCGGTAAAAGCCACTGCCTCTGCTCCCAGAGAGTTAAGGCTCATACTCAAAAGAGCGGAAGAGACGATTTCTCCGGTGGATAGGAGAAGATCAATCTCTCTTTTGGGAGGCTCAGGATTGGCTCTGGAGGCAAGGGAGAGCAGCTTATCGGTGGTATCCCCCATGGCTGAAACCACCAACACAAGCCTGGTGTTCCCTTTCTTGCTATCAACTATTCTTCTGGCTACCTTGCTTATTCTATCCAGAGTAGCTACTGAGCTGCCTCCGAATTTCTTAACAACTAAGGGCATTCTTTTCTCCGTGAGGCGAGCTCAGGTTTCCTTTCTACCCTCCAGCCGCCTTGTCGGTAGAGAGTAGAGAGTGGTTCTGAAGTTGTGCCAGAACGTAATCCCTGAGCCTCTGAGGTGAAGGGATTTTCTTGATTATTTTGCCTTCCTCTACCATAGGTTGAAGGAGTGGCAACATTTCTCCACCACAGGAGCACCTTTCGGCTCTCTTCCCTCTGGGAAGAATGAGCGTTGAATAGCAGGACGGGCACCGCCATACCTCTTTTTTGCCTGAACATTTGCCTTTTTTTGCATAGGGTCTTCCTTCCACCTCAACTATATCCAGAGCAAAATCTATAACCGGAGCGTTGCTTATCCAGGTGCCTACTCCAAAGGCATCTGCCACTTGATCTAGCTGACTAATTTGCTCCTCATCTATTCCTCCCGAGACGAAGAGTTTTACCTCATCGAATCCCCGCAGGTCAAGCTCCCATCTAACCTCTTTGAGAAGTTGCAGAAAATTTCCTTTCCTGGAGGATGGGGTATCTACTCTTATGGCGAAGAGGTCCTTCCCCATTCCTTCAGCCACTTTCAGGGCCTCAAACTTTTCATCTCCCAGGGTGTCTATTAAGCTCACTCGCTTAACTCCAGGTTCAATAATTTCGTGAAAAAACCGGGTCGCTTTGAGCGTATCTCCCACCAGGAGAATGAGGGCATGGGGTATGGTTCCAACAGGCTCTTCCCCTAACTCCTGGGCACTCTTGCTTACCGCTACTCCATCACATCCGCCGATGAAGCAGGCTCGATCAATCATGGGTGCTATCCCTGGGTGCATTCTTCTGGCTCCAAAATGGTAGATGAACTTGTCCCCTGCAGCCTTCTTGCATCTGGCTGCCCGTGTAGCCACGCCAGAAGCTTGACAGAGAAATCCCAGAAGGGGTGTTTCATATTTGGCAAAATCACTGTAGTTGCCTTCTATTAACAAAACTGGCTCGAGGGGGTGAAAGAAGGTCCCTTCGCGCATAGCCCAGAGATTAACCTTTATTCCTTCAAAAAGGGTGAGGACTTCATCCAGTCCAGCCAGAACAGCCCAGGGGTAAGAATTAGGAAGCTGGCTGGCTCTGACTTCTGCGGCTACCCTCTTGTCTATTTTCTTGGCCTTAATGATTTGTAACGTTCTCTCAAAGTAGACGTCGGTGATTTTTCCCTCTTTGATATCTTTAGGATCAGCCAGGTGAAACATGATTTGCCTCTCAAGGTGTAATTTGACGTGATTATATCATAGCTCTTTCTTGCTTGTCAACTCCGATGTTTGAGGTGACCCATCAAAGTGTGGTGGGAAAATTGCCTGGGTGCCTACCCTAAGAGTAAGGGGCTGCGCTCAGGAAAAATGGTGGGAAATGAGGCCACAAGAGGGAATAGGCTGACTCTATGCTTTTTCATTCTATTTGGCAGCAGGCAACATAATGGCCTCTCCCGACAGAAACAAGGTCAGGCACTATTTCCTCACATTCCTTGCTAGCCAAGGGGCATCTGGTATGGAAAACACAACCAGAGGGAGGATCAATGGGGCTGGGCACGTCCCCTTTTAGGATAGTTCGCTCTTTCCGCACCTCCGGATCAGGAATAGGGATGGCAGAAAGAAGGGCCCGGGTATAAGGATGAAGTGGATTTTCAAATAGCTCCTTAGTACGAGCTATTTCTACAATTCTCCCCAGATACATCACGGCGATCCTATGGCTAATGTATTCCACCACCAGAAGATGGTGAGTGATAAAAAGATAGGTGAGGCCAAATTCTTCTTGAAGATCCTGGAGTAGGTTAAGAATCTGGGCTTGAACCGAGACATCCAGAGCGGAAGTTGGCTCATCCAGAACAATGAACTCAGGATCAGTCGCCAGGGCTCTGGCTATGGCGATTCTCTGTCTTTGACCGCCGCTAAACTCGTGGGGATAGCGAAAGAGGTGATCAGAGGTGAGACCCACCCGATAAAGAAGATTCAGTACTCTTTCTCTGAGTTCGAGCCCCCTGGCCAAGCCATGAACTTTTAAAGGTTCACCCACAGTGTCCTTAATGAGCATCCGCGGATTTAGGGAGGATGAGGGATCCTGAAAGACTATTTGCATCATCTTCCTCATACTTTTGAGTCTCGCACCCTTCAGAGTGCCTAAATCGCATCTTCTGAAGTCTCGGCCAGATTCCTTCGGAACAGGACTACTCGTTGTTTGCCCTTTGGCTGTTCTAGCTTTTGGTTCGTCACGAGCATCGAAATAGATATGTCCAGAAGTCGGCTCGAATAATCTTAGAAGAGTTTTGCCAAAGGTGGTTTTTCCGCAGCCTGACTCACCAACTAATCCTAGACATTCTCCCTTTTCAATCTTGAGGCTCACTCCGTCAACAGCCTTGACTTGCCCTGTTTGTTTTTTAAATACTCCACCGGTAATGGGGTAATATTTCTTAAGATCTCGGGTCTCAAGCATCATCTTTATCCCCTTCTTTGTGATAAAGATAGCAAGCCACGAAGCGGTTCTTTTCTATCTCCCGGAGCGACGGTTTAGCGTCAGAGCACTTGTCCATTACCCGAGAGCAGCGAGGATGAAAACGACATCCAGAGGGAGGGGATATGAGGTTGGGAACGCTGCCCTTGATGCTCTGAAGGCGATCTTTCCGTCCCGGTCGAGGAACTGACTTCAAGAGCCCTTGCGTATAAGGATGAAGAGGTTTCTTGAAGAGAGAATGAACCGGAGCTATCTCTGCGATATGGCCAGCGTACATCACTACCACTCTTTCACACATTTCAGCCACCACCCCCAGATCGTGAGTAATGAAGAGAATAGATGAGCCAAATTCTTTCTTGAGCTTTCTCACGAGATCCAGAATTTGCGCCTGAATCGTTACATCCAGATTGGAAGTGGGTTCATCGGCTATAAGAAGTCTGGGATTGCAGGCTAGAGCCATAGCAATGACTACCCGCTGCTGCATACCGCCACTGAGCTCATGAGGGTACCTCATCACGACTCCTTCGGGATGGGCTATGCCCAATATCCTTAACATTTCAATAGACCTTCTTTTTGCTTCCTCAAGGAGTCTTCGTCTGTACCTTCTC
>JAUWAK010000049.1 GCA_030602105.1 Candidatus Aerophobota bacterium
TATTCTGGATGAACCTATATCTGGTCTGGACCCTACCGGGATAAAACAGATCAGGGATCTTATAGAGAAGGAAAACAAGACGGGTAAGACCATATTTATTTCCTCTCATCTTCTCTCTGAAGTGGAAAAACTCTGTGGGAGGGTTGGTATAATCAATAAGGGAAAGCTCCTGGCCGAAGAGAATATGGAGGGCCTGAGGAGAAGACTCAGCGATGTTGTGGAGCTGGAGGTGGAACTTTCCGAGGCAAAAAAAGAAATCATAGATGCTCTCTCCGCGTTCGATTTTGTCGGGGGAATCAGGAAAGATGGTAGTCTTTTGACTATCAAAGTCAATTCGGATAAGGACTATCGGGCTTCTATCTCAGAGGCTATCTCTCAGAGAGGGGGAGTTGTTCTCGGCATAAAAGTGAAAGAGATGTCGCTGGAAGAGGCTTTCATGACTATCACACAGAAAAACATCTCTTTGCTCGCCTCCTCCTCAGAGAAGGGATAAATGGGGATTTACTAAGATGAAAAGGTCTCTCATTTACTCCATAATTGTTGCTCTCATTGGGGCGGGGTTCGTCGCATCCTTCCTTTTTCTTACCCGGGAGGACTATGGCGAGGTCAAAGGGACAGTAGCGGATCACTTGAGTGGTGAGCCAGTGAGAGAGGCAAGAATCGTCTTGGATGGTAAATCCACCATCAAGTATACCAGTACTTCCTACAGCCTTACGGAAATTCCACCCGGCTCCCATACTCTCAAAGTGAGCGCTCCCAATTACTATGATTTTGAGAAACCCATCCAGGTAAAAAAAGGGACTAATGTGGTAGACATAGCTTTGAAAGGGAGGGAAATTCCTGATCTACAGGGTATTATTATTTTCACCGAGCCTGAAGAACGGGGCGTTGAAATAGAGATACGCTTTTATGACAGCGCGGGAGAGGGGATAGTTGACTATCCTGCTTTTCCTCTCACCATGGAAGGCGCACTTTTCGTAAGAGAAGGTATTGGGGAAGACTATCGGAAGGGGAGGAAGCTATTGGAGGGACCAATTGAGCTTTTTTGGGACTCCCAGGAGTGGCTGGCCAAAAACAAGGGTATAATCCCCTGGGACAGGATAAAGATCGATGCCGAGAGGGAGAAATACGGCATCCTGGAGGTAGTTCTTCACACTCCCCAGGGAGATTTTGAGGACAACAGTACTGACGTAAAGCTTTCACCGGAGGTGGAATGATGAGAAGTAGGTTCTCACCCGCATCTCATACTGCCAGGGTGCTCGTCAGGAGGGACTTTCTCTCGGCCCTCAAGGGTTGGGGTCTTTATGTTGCGGCTTTTGTTTCTCTCCTGGCATCCTCTTTTATTCTTAGGAGTCATCTTGGAGCAATCAAAGAGAACAATATCTTGATCTCCTCAGACCCTCTGAACTATCCCCTGTTCATATCTCTAGTTGTTATTTCCTTTTACCTGGCTATCATTTCCGTAATTTCCATTTCCCGAGAGAAGGATCAGGGAACCCTGGAGGTTCTATTCTATGGACCGGTGAATTGCTCTTCGTATCTGGCGGCGAAGTATATCAAGGATATGCTTCTTTACCTGGTCATGGTCGGTTTCTTTTTTGTGTACTTTGGAGCGGTCTCGGGCTTTACCAATTTGGCTTTTTCCTGGAGTCTGGTGAAAGCCATCTTTCTTTCTATCTTTTTGGTCTCCTGCATTGTTAGCTTTGGTCTGTTCATATCCTCCTTAACATCGAGGATGAGAACTTCCATTATCTGGCTCGTGGGGATCCTTTTGGTTTTTCTAGCTGTCCAGATTTTTCATACCATGCTAATTAGTCTGGAGGAAGAAGCTCTGTCCTCGTCTTTGCTCTATTTGAGGAAGACTCTGGAGATGGTCTCTCACGGGATCGGATGGATTTCCCCTTTCTCTTATCTTAATAGGGGCATGCAGTCCATCGCCATAGGAAGCACGCTACTTTATGGCATGAGCATACTTTATTCTCTTGTCTATTCCTTTGTCCTGCTAGTTTTCTCTGTGCTTATCCTGGAGGCGAAAGGAGTTCGTGGATGAAAAAATCGAGTCTTTTTTTCACCTTAATTCTTGCTCTCCTGCTGGGGCTCCTGGTGTCCCGCGGCCTGGCCCAAGCGCCACCAATTAGGGAGCAGCTAGTCTACAGTTTGAGTGTATTTGACGGAAAGACATACACAAAAGGCTTCGCTCCCCGCGGTGAGGATACTATCTATCTCATTGCCAATGAGAATAATGCTGTCTCTATCCGCTATACGCTGGTATACTTTTGGCCTATTACGGCAAGATATATGGCTGGCTTCAAGACTTTGAATGAAGAAGTAGAGGGAACCCTGGAGCTTCTGAGGGACGGCAAGGTTATAAGGTCCCTGGAAAAGGAAGATAACGTTGTTTTCTATCCGGAGGGATATTTTGCAGAAAACTCCAAGATGTATCTGCATGAAGAAGCTCACGCCTTTTTGCAAAAATACGAATACGCCACGAAAGAGTATTATGCGAGAATTGATGAATATTATGAGAAGACGCGGGAGTACAGAGAGGCGTTCGAGGAGTTTCTGGAAAGCATAGGCGAGAGACGAAAGGCGGGGGAAGAGCTAAGCCGTACCCAGGTAGAGGCCCAGATGCCCAAGCAGCCAAGTCCACCTGAGGGGGTCCGGTTCTACACCACTCCTGTAGCCAAAGACTACATTCTTAACCTGCCCCAGGGAACCTATCAGACAAGACTAAGAGCGAGGGATGGAACTATCGTGCAAGATAGCCAGAAGAACTTGGTAGCTTTTGTCCGCAGACGCGGGGGAACCATAGGCTACGAGATAACGCCAGGAAATCGATGGACCATGAAAGAGAGCTCTAACGATCCATCCAAGACCATCTATGCCTCAGGAAAAAACACCCTTTACCTTCGTCCTTTTCTTCAGGATGAGTACAATGACCTCTATTATAAGAAACTTCTAGATCCTCAAAATGTAGGAACTTCTGAGCGATGGATCTGGGTTCACACAACCCCTATTAAGAATGCCTTGCTCGATTTGCTGAGCAAGGGAAAACTGCTGGAAAGAATAGAAAGAGCTCCCTATTATGTTAAGCAGATCCCTGGTCCTGAGCTGGGGTATGAGATTCTCGAGTACAAAGAGGAGGAGTTTCCCGAGAGAAGTCCCAGCTTTGAGGGACACAAGCTAGAGGTATCTTCTGTCTCTGGAAGGGGAAAGTACGATTTTCGCCTGGAAAAGGGCGAGGGGGAAGTAATGGACGGCAGCGAACGCGAGATCCTTTTCGTGAGAAAGGAGAACACAAACCTCCTTCACATTATTTCGATCTTCCCTCTAATTGTGGGAGTGGTGGTCTTTATTCAGAGAAAAAGGCGAGCTTCCTGAAAGTCCTATCTTTTGTTAGGCCTTATCGCTTTCTCCATGAGCTTTAAGGCACAGAACTCTCCGCACATGGTGCAAACGTCAGAGACACGGGGTTTGCTTTCTTTCCTCATCTTTTCCGCAAGTTCGGGATCAATGGCCAGCTCAACCTGACGGGCCCAGTTTCTTTTCTTTCGCATCTTGGCCATCTGATTGTCCCATTCCATGGCACCCTTCACTCCTTTGCTTATATCTCCCACGTGGGCAGCAATTCGCGTAACTGTTACTCCATCTTTGACATCCTGGAGGGTGGGGAGTCTGAGGTGCTCTCCTGCCGTAACATAGCAGAGGAAATCCGCCCCACTACTGGCCGCATAAGCTCCTCCAATGGCTGCGGTAATATGATCATAGCCCGGGGCAATATCGGTGACTACCGGACCCAGAACGTAAAAAGGAGCGTGGTGACAGAGCTTTTTCTCCAGAAGGATATTGGCCTTGATCTCGATAAAGGGAATGTGTCCCGGACCTTCTATCATTACCTGCACCTCCTGATCGTGAGCCCTCTTGGTGAGCTCCCCTAGAAGAATGAGCTCTTGAATCTGAGCTCTATCGGTAGAATCGGCTATACATCCGGGGCGAAGGCTGTCTCCCAGGCTGAGGGTGAGATCGTACTCTTTGGCTAGCTCCAGAAGACGGTCATATTGAGCGTAAAGAGGGTTTTCTTCATCGTTTGCCACCATCCAGGTAGCCAGGAAAACGCCTCCCCGGCTGACGATGTCGGTTACCCTGCCCTGCCCAGCCAGACGTTCCAGGGTGGAGCGGGTAAGACCACAGTGAACAGTGATGAAGTCAACTCCATCCAGAGCCTGACGTTCAATCACTTCGAATATCTTATCCGGGTCCATCTTTGCCAGAGCTCCCTTCTCGGCAATGGACTCTATAGCAGCCTGGTAGATGGGAACCGTCCCCAGGGGAATGGATGAGGCTCTTCTAATGGCCCTGCGAACTTCATCCAGATCTCCGCCGGTGCTAAGGTCCATAACTGTGTCCGTACCTGCCCGACAGGCTACCTTGAGCTTTTCTAATTCGAAGTCCAGGTCAATCAAGTCCGGGGAGGTCCCAATATTGGTGTTCACTTTGGTTCTTAACCCCTGACCAATAGCTTTTGCATGAGCTAGTTTGTACCTTGCGTTCTTAGGGAGAACGATCTGTCCTTTGGCTATTGTCTCTCTAACAAATTCTGGGTCTTGCCGTTCTTCTTGAGCTACCTTCTTCATTTCAGGGGTAAGATTGCCCTTTTTTGCTTCGGATAGTTGAGTCATAACGTGAAACTCCTTTGATTTATGGCTTTCATTATCTTCTTCTCATCAGGAGGCAGTACCACAGGAGAAGATGATTTACTTATGGCCAGGTCAGGATCTTTTAGACCGTGGCCAGTAAGAATGCAAACTACGATTAGTTTTGAGTTCTTGTTAGAGAGATGAGATTCAAAGTAACCCTTTTCATGTAGTTTCATTATTCCCGCCAGGGAGATGGCCGAAGCAGGCTCTACAAATATTCCCTCACGATCGGCCAGAAGTTTGTAAGCCTTTAGGATTTCTTCATCTTCTATCTTTTCTATGAGACCCCGGGACTCCTTCTTCGCCCGCACTGCCTCAGTCCACCTGGCTGGATTACCGATCCTTATGGCTGTAGCAATGGTCTCGGGATTGCGGATGAGATGGCCATTGACAATGGGGGCTGATTTTGCAGCCTGAAACCCCAAAATCTTTGGCAGTGTCTGTATCTTTCCTCCAGTTTGATACTCCTTGTAGCCCTTCCAATAGGCGGTGATGTTGCCTGCGTTACCCACTGGCATGGCCTGATAGTGGGGGGCCACTCCCAGAACATCACAGATCTCAAAAGCAGCCGTCTTCTGTCCTTCAATCCGGTCAGGATTTAAGGAATTGACCAGGGTAATGGGGTATTTAGAAGTGATTTCTCTTACTAATCTTAGGGCATCGTCAAAATTCCCATCTACGGCAATGACCCTTGCTCCGTGGACTAAGGCCTGGCTAAGTTTACCCAGAGCAATGGCATCCTTAGGGATAAGTACAATACAGCTGATCTTCGCTCTTGCTGCGTAGGCGGCAGCTGAGGCAGAGGTATTCCCTGTGGAGGCACAAATGACAGCTTCTGTTCCTTTTTCCAGAGCCCGGGATACCGCTACTGTCATGCCTCTATCTTTGAAAGAGGCGGTGGGGTTGAGTCCCTCGTATTTCAGGTAGATTTGGATTCTTGGGTCCAGTTCCTCAGACAAATTTTTTGCCCGAATGAGGGGAGTGTTTCCTTCCAAGAGAGTAATAACCGGGGTCTTCTCAGTAACCGGCAAATAATCCCGATAGTGATTGATTATTCCTCCCCACTCCATAGGTACCTGCCTCGCCTCCTGGACCGTTCTTTGTAATAGAATCAGTAATCTATTCCTATCCTTGAGTCTATTCCTTGGTCATAGGGATGCTTAGTTTTTATTATTTCACTGACCAGATGAGCCATCCGGCTGAGGGAAGGCGGAGCGCCTCGGCCAGTGAGTACTATTTCCAGGGAAGAGGGTTTGGCTCTAAGAAAATCCAAGATTGCCTCTTCTTCCACAAGGTGAGCATGAAGAGCCACATTTATCTCGTCCAGAACTAGTAGGTCGTACTCTTTCTTCTTTATTTCCTTCTTGATTCTCTCTAAGAGATGATTAAGATCGGATTTAATTTCCTCCTTTTTCTTCTGAGGAAGTTTTTCCAGAGGGAGAACTCTATATTTTCCCCCTCCAGTCATCACCTTAACTCCCAGTCCCTCCAGGATCCGAGTTTCTCCAGAACCCTCTTTGTTTTTGAGAAACTGGGCAAAGAGCACTTTCTGATTCCTTCCCCCGGCCCTGATGGCTTGACCTACGGCAGCGGTGGTCTTACCTTTTCCCTCCCCGGTGTAAACCTGTATGAGTCCCTTCCTCATCCTCCTACCCCACTACCTTTATCTCTTTGAAATAGAGGGGAGGAGTCCTGATAGAACCCACGAAGCGGGCACCCCTTCCTATAGCTACCAGTTCTTTGAGCATCTTATAAGTATTGCCGCTGATCATTACGTCCTTAACTCTTCCCCTAATCTTTCCATCTTTTATCTTGTAGCCAAGATCCAGGTTGACTGAGAACTCTCCCATAAGGATGTTACCCTGTCCGCTGCCTATGACCTGGTCTACCAGGATTCCCTCTTTTATGTCCTGAGTCATTTCCTCAAAAGGCACTTCTCCTTCCTGTAGGATAAGGTTAGTGGTTGATGGGGATGGCAAACTATTGTAGCTTCTCGTTGCATTGGCGGTAGAGCTTGTCCCCATCAAGCCTGCTGTTTGCAGGTCATAGATGAAGCTTTTGAGCCTCCCTTCCTCTATTATCTGAGTACGACGGGACGGAATACCCTCTCCATCCAGGGGTGAGGAAGAAGGACCAAAAGGAAAAGTAGCATCGTCAACAATATTCAGGCAGGAAGAGGCTATAGGGGTTCCCATTTTCTTCAAGAGTGGAGAGATTCTCTTATGTATTGCTTTCCCATTAATTCCCATTTTTAGGGATTGAAGAAGAAATGGAACAGCCTTGGGGGTAAAAATAGCTGGATACCTACCGGAGGAAATCCGCACCCGCCTCATAGCTAGCTTCACTAGCTCTATTAGCCTCTCCGCCAGGGCCCGGCTATAGTTTGCGTATCTGCTGCTGGACTCCGCCTCGCCCACTCCCAGAAACTCCTGTTCCCTGGCAAGGAATCCATATAGGAAAAATTCGTACTCTGTCTTTTTGTAAGATTGACTGAGGCTCTGACTGTTGACGATAGATACCTCTGTTTCTGTCTTTTCTATTGCTGCTTCACATTCCAGATGAGGGAATTCTTTCCTTACAAGGTGGATCGCCTTCTCACCTTCCTCTATCATTTCTTGAGTTTCCAGAGCGGCAGTTCGCCTGTCGTGACAGTGAATGGGGGGGACTTTGCCAGGGGAAGGCATGCCAAAGTGGGCCTGCTGTCCAAATTGGGAAGAATCCAAAGCTCTTTGTATGAGGAGACGGGGATCATCTGGATCGGTGGTGCTGGAGAAGCCGATCTTGCCCTTTCTGATTACCCTTAGGCCTATCCCTTCTCCAGAGGCGGCATCAACTGACTTTAGTCTATTAGATTGAAATTTCACCGTCTTAACCTGTGATCTCACCCGGTAGACCTCTGCTTTTTGAGCTTCAGAGACTGCCATATCCAGGAGTCTCTCCATCCTATCTTCCTCCCACTACCACATCCTTGATCCTGAGGTGAGGCCCCCCGGTAGCCACTGGTAGGGGGTATTGAGCTCCCTTTCCACAGCCCCCGGACCCTGTAGAAAGAACAAGATCTCTTCCTATGGCATCAATGTTGGATAAGGTGGTGAATATGTTCCCGGTGAGATTGATGTCTCTCGCCTTTTTCCCCAGCTTCCCCCTTTCTATGATATACCCCTCCTCCGGCGAGAAGGTGAACATCTCCAGATTGGTCTCTCCGCCCCGGAATCCTTTTACATAAAGCCCCTCCTCCACCTCATCAATCATCTCTTCCAGGGTCT
>JAUWAK010000025.1 GCA_030602105.1 Candidatus Aerophobota bacterium
GCATATGAGTTAGCATTAAGATTCTATGAAAGATTTGAAAAAGAATTTGGAAGTGTCCTTTGTCATGATCTGATTGAATGTGACCTGAGGACTCCTGAAGGCAAGAAGAAAGCTAAGGATTTAAGGGTACATGAGGAGAAATGCTCCAGATTCGTAGCCAGAGCGGCTGATATTGTGACGGGACTGATGAAAGAATGAATAGTGCCCAGAGGTCCTCTGGGGATGGTAGAATCGGTGCAACGAGATAAGAGAGAGGCCCCGTGTTAGCCCTATTTCTTTTTAGTGTGATTGTCATTTCTCTATCGGGAGTGATGATGCCCGGACCGGTGTTTGCTATGACCGTAGCCAGGAGCTACAAATCCTCTCTGGCTGGTCCGCTGGTCGCCCTGGGGCATGGAGTGATTGAGATTCCTCTGATGCTCCTGATATACTTCGGTTTTGCCAGTTTCTTCGAATTGGAGCCGGTGCGGGTCATTATTGGGGTGGTAGGAGGATGTATTCTCATATGGATGGGTTTTTCTATGATCAGAAATCGAACCAAAGAGGTGACGGGAACACAGAACCCTTCCTACAGCTCTTTTGTAGGTGGTGTGATTACCTCTACGGTCAATCCCTATTTTTTTCTGTGGTGGGCTACCATTGGATCCGCCCTTGTCGTGAGGTCTATTACCTTCGGTATGATAGGATTCGTCCTCTTGATGATTACGCACTGGTCATGTGACCTAATCTGGTACAGCCTTGTCTCTCTAACCGTCCATAAAAGCCATCATCTTTGGGGAGGCAGGATTCGTGAGATTGTCATTATTGTGTGTGGAGTCCTGCTGTTGGGGTTCGGCATATGGTTTATCAGCTCGGTACTTATTTAGAAAACAGGAAGGAGTCTTAAATGATAGATCTTGCCATAAAGGTGGCTAAAACGGCGGGGAATTTCTTACTGGAAAGATTTGGTAAAATAAGGAGCGTCAGTGAAAAGAAACAAGGCGGCAGGATAACTCTGGTAACCGATGTGGATATTGAAGCGGAGAAAGAAATGATCAAATTGATTCACCGGGAATGTCCTCACCATGATATAGTAGGGGAGGAGGGCACAGCCGAGCGGAAAAAATCTCACTACCGGTGGCTCATTGATCCTCTGGATGGTACCCACAATTATATAAGAGGAATACCTCTTTTTGGTGTCTCGGTGGCCCTGGAATATAAGGATGAGGTTGTTCTGGGAGTGATTAATCTACCCTATTTCAACGAGCTTTTTCGGGCCGAAAAGGGAAACGGCGCTCTCCTCAATGGAGAGAGAATCTTCGTTTCCAAACGAAACCTTCCCGAAACCATGGCTGTCTATGACAGTACCCTCCGGGATGATAAGGGACTCAAAATTTCCTTTCTAGAGAAGTTGGTGGGGAGGGTATTTACCATAAGATCGCTAGGGTCCGCCGCCATTCATCACTCACTCCTGGCCAGGGGCAGCGTTGACTTGATCGTGGAGTATGAGGAGGGACCGTGGGATTTCTCTGCCGGGGCCCTCCTGGTAGAGGAATCCGGTGGCAGGGTAACGGACATGGAGGGTTGCTCCTGGAGTCCTTATATGCCCCGATACATCGCATCCAACGGAAGAATCCACGATGAGGTCTTAAAGATCTGGGCCCGGAGAAGCATGGGAACTTGATTCATTCGAATGAAGGTTACGCTAAACAAACGGGAATATGAGGTTATAGAAGAGCCTGACAGGCACATAGTGGTTGCCACCAGAAAAGAAGTTCATGGATGGTGGCCGGGCAGGAGGGAATGTAGTGCCGAGAGAATGCTTATCAATCCCTACAACGGCTGTGGTATAGGGTGTTTTTTCTGCTACAGCCTGGCCTTTCCCGGGAATTTTCAGGTTTTTCGAGAAAAAGGGGTGGTGGTGGTGGCCAGGGATTTTGACCGGACTGTGGCCCAGCAGCTTGATTCTATAGATCTTGCCTTTCCTGGATACCTTTCTCCTGTTACCGACCCCTTCCAGCCCTTAAATGAAAGATACCACCTCTCGGAGAAGATAATTCGGGTGTTTGTGGAAAGGAATATCCCCATCGAATTTGTCACCAAGGCTAAAGTTCCCCAGGAGGCTGTTGAACTTGTGAAACTGCAAAGACATTCCTTTGCTCAGATTTCTATTCTCACCGTCAATGAGGAGTTGAGAAAGAGATTGGTGCCAAGAGGAGCCTCCACTTCTACTCTCTTTGAAAACCTGGAAAGACTGACCAGGGAGGGTATATTCTGTGTCTGCCGCATCGATCCCATCTTCCCCTATCTTACGGACAAAAAAGGGAAGCTGGAGGACCTAATTGAAAGGGCGAAATCTTCAGGTTCTCCCCATATAGTAGCCAGTGTTCTAGACATTCCTTCCAGGATAGACAAGGGAGTTTTTTCCAGCATAAAGGCAATTTTTGGGCCAGGGGTAGAGTCGGATTATCGCCGTCTCTACACCGAGAGAATCAACGGGTATTTTCACGCTCGAATTGGTTACCGCAAAAGAATCTTCGATCTTTTGAGGAATATTTGTGAGAAAAAGAACCTTACTTTCGCTTTGTGCATGGAATACGAGCTGGTAGAGGGGGAGTGGAGGGGCCTGAACCGGGAGTTTATGAGTTCCCGAAACTGCGAAGGCATAGATATCCCTGTTTATGGGAAGACAGGCTCCCTGTTTCATCCACTCGTATCCTGCGCAGGGGACTGTCTTTACTGTCTCGACCCGGAGTGTGGGATTGAAGACTTAGCTATGGGAAGGGAGGGAGCAAAAAAGGATTGGAAACTTAAGGATTATCGAAGATGGTCAAGGACCGGGAAGCTATATGAGTAGCATGACGATATTAAAGGCTGATTTTCACATTCATACCCAGGAAGATCCAAAGGACAGGATAAAATACACCGCCAGGGAGCTGATCGATTATGCTTCATATATAGGATTCGAGGTCCTGGCTATTACCAACCATAATGTAGTGACCTGCGGTAGAGGATTAAGGGAATATGCTCGCCGCAAAGGGATTCTCCTCATTCCAGGAATAGAAGCTTCGGTGAGTCATAAGCACGTTATTCTCCTCAATGTGGAGGATTTTAGTCCGAAGCAAACTACGACTCTGGAGGGCATAAAGCAGTACAGAAATGATGACAGCTTGATAGTAGCTCCTCATCCCTATTTTCCTATGCTCCAGGGGCTAGGATCCAGGCTGGATAAAGCCATTGATATTTTCGATGCTATCGAATATACTCATTTCTACTTCAGGGGAGTCAACTTCAATAGAAAAGCCCAGCGAAGAGCCAAAAAGCACAATCTTCCTCTTGTAGGTGTGTCGGACGCTCACTTTCTCTGGCAAGTGGGAATCACCTATTCTTTGATCGAGGCGGAGAAAAACATCCAAAGTGTAATTCGCGCCATCAAGAAAAACAGAGTTAAGATTGTTAGCTCTCCCATGAGATTCACTGGCCCGAGTATCCTGCTGGGCCTGAGGCACCTGAGCGGTCAGGTGTTTAATCATAGATATTGGTCCAAGACCGCATGTTGAAATTCCCTACTTTGTCTTAAAGGAGAATTTGGGAAAAAAGGAATGGATAGCCTGGAGGGGAAAAAGAAGAGGACCTTTTTTGCAAGAAAGTGGATGGGGAGGTCTCTATTCATCTATATTCTTCTCACTCTACCCTGTATACTCGTCATTCTGTTCCCCTTTGGTTTTTTGGGGCGTGCTACATTGTCTGCATCTGAGTCCTCCCGCTCTTCCAAGAGGGGCATCACCGCCGCCATGGAGGAGAAGTGCATGAATCTCATCCAGTCCTCCATCAAAGAATATGAGGATATTTATCCCCTGGATCCTCTCTTTGTTCTGGCCCTGATCAAAGCAGAATCTCATTTTCGGAAGTATACTATCTCCTCGGTAGGAGCAGCTGGAGTTGCTCAATTTATGCCCGTCACAGCAAAAGGAATGGGGATGAAGGTGTTTTTGCCTTCCTACTACACCGCGGCATGGCAAGAGCTGAAGATTGCTGGGCGGTACTACAGGGAAGCCGAGGAGATAGCTGCTAAAATCAGCTTCAGAGAGCCCGAAGAGTACAACCGGAAGTGGGCTCTGGAAATGATACCATATAGAAAACTAGCTACGCAGCATCGAGAAAAGGCCAATAGGCTTTTCCAACGCTACAAAGAGGAATTACTAACTCAAGTTGAAGATGCAAGTGATGAGGAATTGATGGGGGTAGATCAGCGCTTTGTTGTTTCACTAGCCATTAATGCTTGCGTGAAACTGCTGGCGGATAATGCCAGAAGGCTTGAGAGGCCCGATGCTAGAGAAATTGCCTCTGCCTACAACGCAGGTTTGGGCAGAGTACTAGAGTTTCAAGGTATTCCTTTTATCGAAGAGACAGTTACTTTCCAGAACAGGGTTATGAACTACTACCGTGAGTACCTTAGCAGGAGTTCTTTTGACTCTTCATCTTCCCAATTTTCAAAGGAAGATTCTGTAGGTTTTGACCTCGATGTCGCGATTGATATAATGAACCCGAGAGAAGGGGGAAGAATTGAAAACTGGCCATTGTGGTGCGCTGCCCGGTAATCTGATCGTTGATGTTGGAGAGAAAAGGCCATCTAATCCTCAGAGCTGACAAACGAAATTTACAAATAGGTAAAGGAGGTATGGTAAAATGGATTGGGGAATCAAGAACCGTTTGGCAAAAATAATCAAACCAAAGACTGGCCGCACTGTAATGCTGGCGGTAGATCATGGGTATTTTCTGGGGCCTACCAGCGGACTGGAAGTACCGGCAAGGACAATTGAACCTTTGCTCCCCTATGCTGATTCATTGATGCTTACCCGGGGAGTGTTGCGTACCTCAGTAAACGCCAATACTCCTATCCCAATCGTTCTTAGAGTCTCCGGAGGAACCAGTATTCTGGGAAATTTGTCTAACGAGGGAATTACCACCACCATTAAAGAGGCTATTCGCCTGAATGTAGCTGCGGTAGCTCTTTCTATCTTTGTGGGTTCAGATCACGAGAAAGAGACACTTCTGAGTCTCGCAGATCTGATCAATGAAGCGCAAGAATACGGCATCCCCGTTTTGGCAGTGACAGCGGTAGGCAAAGAGATGAGTCGAGATTCTCGCTACCTGGGTTTATGCTGTCGTATCGCTGCAGAACTTGGGGCACATATGGTAAAAACCTACTATTGCGATGGGTTTGAAAAAGTTGTAGAGCAATGTCTTGTTCCGGTGGTTATTGCTGGCGGAAAGAAAATACCAGAGCGAGACGCGCTGAATCTGGCTTTCAATGCAGTTCAAAGCGGTGCTGTGGGTGTAGATATGGGGAGAAATGTCTTCCAATCGGAGTATCCTGTAGCAATGATCAGGGCAGTAAGAGCCATCGTTCACGAAAATATGGCTCCCGAGGAGGCTTATAAGCTGTATAGCAGCATTTCAGGAGACGAACAGAAGTAGTTTCAGGAAAGCTCTCGAGGCATTCGTGAGCTGAGCAGTCTGGAGGAAGACATTTGCGGGTAGCTATGTATTATAATAACAAGGACGTGAGACTAGAGGATGTGCCAATACCGCAAATTGGCCCTGGCGAGGTCTTGGTCAAGGTATTGGCCAGCGGTATCTGCGGTAGCGACGTAATGGAGTGGTATCGCATTAAGAAGGCACCTCTGGTGCTAGGCCATGAGATTACCGGAGAGATCGCCAAGCTTGGAGAAGGCGTACATAATTACAAAATAGGTGACAGGGTCTTCGTGTCCCATCATGTTCCTTGCAACACGTGTCGTTACTGCCTGGGTGGCAATCATACTGCGTGTGAGACCTTGCATAAGACCAATTATGATCCCGGAGGCTTCGCCGAATATATACGGGTGCCGCCAGTCAACGTAGAGCGAGGTCTATTTGTCTTGCCCGACGAGGTGTCATTCGAGGATGGGACATTTATTGAGCCTCTGGCCTGTGTGGTGCGCGGACAAAGACTGACGGGCATACAACCGGGACACAGCGTACTGGTGATGGGTAGCGGCATTGCGGGTCTGCTTCATGTGGCCCTAGCAGGTGTGCTGGGAGCTGGGCCAGTCATTGCTACGGATATTAATGAATATCGCCTGGAGGCGGCCCAGCAATTTGGGGCAGATTCGGTGATATATGCCGATGAGGATGTACTGAGCCGTCTGCGCCAGACAAATGAGAATAGAAATGCTGACTTTGTCATTGTATGCACAGGAGCCTTTTCCGCTTTTGTCCAGGCCTTGCGGTGTGTGGATCGCGGAGGCACTGTTCTGTTTTTTGCCCCTACAGATCCTGGGGCTGACCTTCCTGTTCCAGTCAACGATTTTTGGCGCAAGAGCATAAAACTCATGCCCTCATACGGTGCCAGCCCACTGGATATCACCATGGCAATACAGCTAATCCGTGCTGGCAAGGTACTTGTGCACCAGATGATCACTCATCGCCTAAGTCTAGGAAAGACCGATCTGGGGTTCCGGCTGGTGGCGGAAGCGAAGGAATCTATCAAAGTGATCATCGAACCCCATAGATAAGTAGTATGAGGAGCTATGTACTCAAAGCTTATACAGATGCTTTTTGGTCAGGAAAAGGATGCTTCCTTTCCATTTTCTTGAACTTTGTCCTTTGTATCTCTGGAAATCTTCCCAATAGCCACACTCCAGACTAACTGTGAGCGGTTTAAAAGGTCAATAACCTTTTTTGGATCGCGGGTCAAGGCAAAAACGCTTTTTCCGTTGGTGAGGAATTTGAGCTGAGAAAGAGGTTCTTCTATCTCTGGCTCGTGTTCTTTCAGATAGTCCACGCTTTTTCTTATCTTCTGGAGTGAGATTCCGCTGTCCAGCAGACTTTTGGCTGTATTCAATCTTATCAGATCTACAAAGGAGTAAAGTCTCCTGCTCCCTGCTTTAGCACTTTCTAGGCTGGGTTTGATGAAGCCGATCTTGTCCCAATATTTAAGCTGGTCATAGGAGATTCCCACCACCTTCAAGACCAAGCCGGCCCTGTATCCTTTCGCAGCGTCCGATTTCATATTTCCCTCTTATCAATCAGCCTTTTTGCCTTGCCTGTGGTTCTGGGCAGAGTTGCCGGTTCCACCAGTTGCACCTGAGGAGTCACCAGTAGCTCTACCTTAAACTTAGTCTTGATCTTATTCTGCAGTATCTTCAAATCTTTCAGGGACCCTCTAAAGAGTTTCTTCTTAATCTCCACCCTCACTTTCATATGATCAAGACCCCCTTTTCTCTCTAGGACAATCTGATAGTTTCTTCCTACCTCGGGCAAACTCATAAGAACTCGTTCTACTTCTGAGGGAAAGATATTCACACCTCGAAGGACAAACATGTCATCCACTCTACCTTTAATTCGGGATATGCGGCGGTGGACTCGCCCACACCTGCACTCCTCAGGATATATGTGTGTCAGATCCCCGGTCCTGTATCTCAGAATAGGCATTGCTTCTCTATTTATAGTACTGAGCACCAGTTCTCCCTCTTCACCATTTCTTCTAACCTCAAAAGTCTCAGGATCAATAATCTCCATAATGAAATTATCTTCCCAGAGGTGCATTCCTTGCTTTTCTTTGCACTCAAAGGCAACTCCAGGACCGTTCATTTCAGAAAGACCGTAGGAATCGTAGGCATCCAGCGAGAAGATTTCCTCGATCCTCCCTTTTGTCGCTTGCGAATATGGCTCTGCTCCTAGATAAGCTATGCGCAAACTAAAATCATCTCTGGGGCTGAAGCCCATTCTTTCCATAACTTCGGCCAGGTAGAGAGCATAGCTAGGAGTTATGTGAACGATGGTGGCCTTGAAGTCATGCATCATCTCTATTTGCCGCTCTGTGTTGCCAGTTCCGCCTGGGATTACCAACAGCCCCGCTCTTTCCGCTCCATAATGGAAAATGAGACCGCCCGTAAAGAGCCCATAACTCATCATGTTTTGAAAGACATCTTCAGGTCGTGCTCCGGTCATTCTAATGCAACGAGTTATGAGCTGGGCAGCTTGAGCGATGTCTTTCTGGGTAAAGAGAACAGCTTTAGGTTTACCGGTGGTCCCGGCAGAGGTATGCAACCTTACCAATGGGGACAGGGAACAGGCCAAAAACCCATACGGATATCCTGCACGTAGGTCTTCTCTGGTGGTAAAAGGAAACTTCTCCAGATCCTTCAGACTCTTTACATTTTCGGGTCGTACCTTATGTGCGCGGAATGCCTCTCGGTAGAAAGGTACTTTATGATAAACCCTCTCCAGTACTTGCCTTAGCTTTTCTAGCTGGAGCTTCTCCAGGTATTCTCTGTCAAAATATTCTGGATTCTCTCTTTGAGAACTCAATAGGGTTCTCCCCCGGCTGCCCTCTCTCGTTTGTCGATTACTCTCTTTCCTTCAGTCTTTCTGGCAAAAGATTCGGGTTCAGCCAATGTAACCTTGGCACTAATGCCCAAATCCCGGTGGATTTCTCTTTCGACTGTTGATTTCAAGTCCTGGAGCTTCTTCATTTCGTCAAAGAAGACTTCTTCCGAAACTTCCACCAAGACTTTGAGAATATCCTGATCGCCTCTTCGGTCAATCACCAGGCAGCTGCGGGCTTCAACACCCCGAATTTGGGAAAAGATATGTTCAATCTGCGAAGGAAAGAAGCTCACTCCATTAATGGTGACCATCTCGTCGGTGCGACCAGCTGCTTTTTCCATTCGGATGAGACTTCGCCCGCATTCGCACGGAGAAGAATCAAAGCGGGTGATGTCTCCCGTTCGATATCTAATCAGCGGAAATGCCTCCTTGGTGATGGTAGTAAGCACCAATTCTCCTTTCTTGCCCAGGGGAAGAGGCTTCTTAGTCTGAGGGTCTATTATTTCCGGGATAAGCTCGTCCTCAAAGATATGGAGCCCCTTCTTCTTTTCACATTCTGCCGCCACTCCTGGCCAGGCTATTTCGCTTAAGCCGTAATTATCGGTTGCCTTTATGTTTAGCTCCTCTTCTATCTCTCTCCGGGTTGCATCGGAGAAAGGCTCACCGGTAAAAAGGCCCCTTTTAAGGTAAATGTCGGCAGGGCTCAGGCCCTTTTTTCGAATAGCTGCGGCGAATCTCACCCCAAATCCCGGGGTGGCTACCAAGGCTGTGGTGCGGTAGTCCCGAGCAATTAGTACCTCTCGTGCTGGATCGAGGTTGGAGCCAGGGATGACTGATGCTCCTATTAGTTCAGCACCATAGTGAAAACCTAATCCTCCGCCGAATAGGCTATAATCAAAGCAGATCTGCACCACGTCATCCTTGGTAACGCCCCCCGCGCAAAGTACCCGAGCACTCACCTCGGTCCAATGGACTAGATCATTTCTGGTGTAGCCCACAACAATGGGCTCACCAGTGGTCCCGGAAGTGCATTGAAGTCTCACCACTTCTCGGAGGGGAACAGCAAACATTTCATAGGGGTAGCTCTGATGTAGAGTTTCTTTGCTAGTGAAAGGGATTCTGGACAGCTCCTCAAGAGAATTAATCTCTTCCGGGATTAGTCCCACCTGATTAAATAGCTTTCGATAGAAAGCAACACTTCGATAAACTCGATTAAGAGTAGCCTGGAGTCTTTCTAGCTGTAGCTGCCGTAGCTCATCCTTTGCCATACCTTCAAATTGAGGATTCCACATCGACATGTGCTTCCCTCTCCTTTTTCTGCTGCTTAGCAAACCCGCGGATTTCCCTTCTACATTCTTCCTGGTACCAATTAACCAGCAGAACTGCTACTCCCGGACATCTTTGTATTCCCTTCCCAGATACGCTCTTTTTACTTCACGGTTGTGCAGAAGTTCTTCCGGGGTTCCCTGAAGGACCACTCTCCCGGTCTCGAGGACATAGGTTCTATTGGACACCTTGAATACTCCTCCAGTATTCTGTTCGACCAAAAGGATGGTGGTACCTTGGCGATGCAGCTCGGATATTATTTGGAAAATCTGGGCAGCTACCAGGGGAGCAAGCCCCATGGACGGCTCGTCCAGCAAGAGAAGCTTTGGTCTTGACATGAGAGACCGCCCAATAGCCAGCATTTGCTGTTCACCCCCGCTGAGGGTTCCTGCCACTTGCGATTGCCTTTCTCTCAAAATAGGAAAGCGTTCAAATATTGCCTCCATGTCACTCTTAATCCTGGATTTTTCCTCTCTTCTATACCGGTGATAGGCTCCCAGTGTAAGATTCTCCATAACGGTCAGAGGGGCGAAGAGCTGTCTTCCCTCCGGTACCAGACTGACTCCCCTCCTGATTATTTGTCCGGGGGAGTGGTGTGTAATGTCAAGGTCTTCCAGGAGAATCTGTCCGGTGACAGAAGAGACCAGCCCCACGATGGAGTTAAGTAAGGTGGTTTTCCCGGCGCCGTTTACGCCGATTAAGGCTACTATTTCCCCTTCTTTGACGTGCAAAGAGACTCCTTTCAGAGCCTGCATACGCCCGTAGTAACTTCTAAGATTTCGTATGGTTAACATTCTCTTCTTCTCTTTCACCGAGGTAGACAGCTATTACTGCTTCGTCATTTTGCACTTCCTTTGGAGTTCCTTCAGCGATAATCTTGCCGGAGTTCAGAACAGTTACCTGGTCGGATACCTCCATTACCAGCCCCATGTCATGCTCTACCAAAAGAATTGTGATTCCAGTCTCTCGAATTCGGTAGATAAGCTGGGCCAGCTCATCAGCCTCAGGAACGCTGAGCCCACCTGCTGGCTCATCAAGCAAAAGCAGCTCCGGTTCCGTAGCCAAAGCCCGGGCAAATTCCAATAACTTTTGTTGTTGAAAGGTAAGATTGGAGGCCGCCTCGTCCTTCTTAGCCTCTAGCCCCACGAAAGAAAGCATCTCCAGGGAGTAGTCATGGATGCTCTTTTCTTCGCTGCGGGTTCCTTTCAGGTTCATAATGGCAGCGAAAAGCTCTGATCTGGTTCGGCAATGGCGCCCTACCATGACATTCTCTAGAAGCGACATGTTTTCGAACACCTGCACATTTTGAAAAGTGCGAGAAATCCCCTTTTCGGCAACAAGATGGGGTCTGAGTCCGTTAATTCTGTGCTGTCTGAACTTAATTGTGCCAGAGGTTGGTGGATATATTCCGCAGATGAGATTGAAGATGGTGGTTTTGCCTGCTCCATTTGGACCAATAACGGCCTTAATCTGATGGAGATTTACCTCAAAATCTACCCCGTCTAGAGCAACCACTCCCCCAAAATTTTTCCGTAGTTCTTGAGTCCGGAGAATTGGGTCCATTATCTTATTTCTTTCGCCTTTTCGCCCACGACCTAGGACTTTGTTTTCTTCAGCAGACCAAGAATTGCTGGAAAGAGTCCCTGAGGTAGAAAAATCACTATGAGTACAAGAATTGCACCGTAGATAAGAATATCATAATCGTGAAATACTCGCAAATATTCAGATAAAAGGGTCAACAGTGCCGCGCCTGTGAGTGCTCCCCATACACTCGCCATTCCTCCCACTACGACCATAGTAACCAGGACAATGGAAAAATGGAATCCAAAAGGAGTGGGATTGAGAAAGGTGATGAAATGTGCATACAGACTCCCAGCGACAGAGGCGTACACTGCACTCAACACGAAAATTTGGATCTTGTATTTGGCGGTATTCACCCCCATAATGTTAGCTGCTAGTTCGCCTTCGTGGATGGATCGTAGGGCCCGTCCGACCCGGGAGTGAATGATGTTCAGGGATATGAGCAGCGCAGCTATCACCAAGCCCCAGACAAAATAGTAGTAGTGGATGTCACTGCGAAGCACAAAATTTCCCAATCTAAATCGCGGAATCTGCCCAAACCCCGAGGGGCCACCGGTGAAGAATGAAGCCTGGTTAAACACGATATAAACAATGTGGCCAAAGGCCAGGGTGGCCATAGCCAGGTAGTGGCCTTTGAGTTTGAGGGCGGGGGCTCCGATGAGGAAAGCAATTCCCGCGGTGACCAAAATGGCAGCTGGAAGCGCAAGCCAGGGCGAGACACCAAATTTAGCACTGAGTACACCTGAAGTGTATGCTCCAAGCCCAAAAAAGGCAGCCTGTCCTAGGGAAATCTGTCCTGCGTAGCCCATAAATAGGCTCAGGCCAATGGCAATGAGACTGTAGATACCTACGAAGACCAGCACATTCAGGTAGTAAGAATTGCCGAGTCCTAGCGGCAAGGCAAGCATCACTGCTGCTAGAGAAAGCAGCGAGAACATATTCCTTTTTCCCATTACTTCCCCTTCTTGAAGGCTCTGCCAGGAAGATCAAACCTGCACATTAGAACTTCTTGAACTCTGCTCTTTCCCTGCTTCCCAGAAGTCCGCTGGGCCTGACAAATAGGACTAGAAGAAGTACCACCAGAGCGATGGCATCTTTATACCCGGAAGATATGAAACCCGCTCCCAGGGACTCCATGATACCAATGATAAATCCGGCTAATATTGCTCCCACGTTACTTCCCAGTCCTCCTAATACTGCGACGCTGAATCCCTTCACTGCTAACATGGTTCCTCGATCGTAATTCATGAGAGCAATGGGGGTGATGATAATTCCGGCCGTGGCCCCAATGCCTGCACTTAAAGCGAAAGACAAAAGAACCATGGTCTTTACGTTAATCCCTACCAGACTGGCTGCTGTGCGGTTGACTGCGCAGGCTCTCATTGCTTTTCCAGTTATGGTAAATCCGAAGAAAAGAATGAGAAAAGCTACGGTTGCTCCCATGATCCCCAGTATCCATAGGGTTTGGGGGAGAATAGTTGCTCCCAGGATGTTTAATGGCTCTTCTCCTGAAAAGGGAGGAAGGATAAAGGTATATTTGCCCCAGGCAAACATGGCACCGCCCTTGAAGAGAATACTAGCGGCCACGGTGATAATAATGAGTGTGATGACAGAGGGATTCCTTAGAGGATGAATGGCTGCTCTCTCGAAGGCGGCTCCTATAGCGGTAACAATTAAGATAGAAAGAAAGAAACCTAT
>JAUWAK010000117.1 GCA_030602105.1 Candidatus Aerophobota bacterium
GAGGTTTTGGATTTGTTGAAATGTCTAGCTCATCAGAAGCTGAAAAAGCAAAAGAAGCACTGGACGGTTCCGATTTCAAAGGACGTAACTTGAAAGTTGACGAAGCTCGCCCACCTAGAAGTAAAGAAAAAAGGGATTATCAAAGATATTAGAATAACTGAGAGATAATCCAAATTTAGTGGCAAACCCCGTTAGATGCTCGCTATCTAACGGGGTAAACCTAGTCACCAAGTCACAGATTTCGCCAGGTCCAATGATCACCCTGTCCTCGGCTATTCCCAATCAATGACCGTCTCTATCCAAGAAAAACGGCAAGTTGGTCGTTTCTTTGATGAGACCAGGCTTTGTTGGACTGACTACAGTAATCGCTAATCGTGACCTGGATCTTTTTGTTTGGGCTCTGATCACGTTCTGTCCAATTATCTCAGATGGGGGTGTATCCATTTTTTCCGTTTTCTGTCTAAGTTGCTCACCACAGTTGGTGCAAAACTTTAAGGTCTCTGAAATAAGATGCTCAGCATGCATAAATAGAAAAAGATGAAAAGAGCCGTTGTAATTAATGCGATTTCTATTGTTTTAGTGTTATTCTTAAGTTCAAAGGTTCCTGCTGAAGAGCCTTCCCAGCAGAAAAATAATCCTTTTACTAAATACCAAACCGAACATTATCAAATAATAACTGACGTGAGCTCGGAGGTCGCTAAAAAGGTAGGAAACGATATGGAGGCCATCCTCCAAGAGTATTCTAGAATTTTACCCTTTCCTGAAGAACAGCTACCTTCCAGTCTGTTTAGGGTGAGAATATTCCTCAGGAAAGAAGATTTCCAAAAGTATTGCCGAGAGGCTCTTGGTGACACATATGATCGTAAGAGCTTCGTTTACCATCATCATTCTCGGAACCTAGAGGAAAGGGAATTTGTTTAGGTTACAGGAAACTTGCTCAAATTTTTGGCAACTTTCTTGTTCTCTACCGGGGAAGGAAAGATGGAATACGCATGAGAAAGGCGTCCTCCTTGCCCGAACCGAAGGAGGTTGTGCGCCCCGTTACATACACGTTACCTCGGGCATCGATGGCAACCCCGTAACCGCGATCGTCCTCACCGCCTCCCCAGAAACTCAACCATGTCGGCTCAATAGTATCAAGTGCGAAGACCCTTGAGGCAAGGGAAAGCACCAGCCATCCCAGAAAGAGTATCCTGGCAGTGTTTACTTTCAACTTTACTATCTCCTGGTATACTTTAAAGACAAGCTTCATAGCGATCTCGAAAAGATTGCCACAAATTCGAGCAAGTTTCGTTTTCTCCCCCAGGGGCAAGAATAATACTTATCTGGGATCTGCAGCCGCAAATATGCTGGCCCGTTGGGGTGATCGTAATTACTGCCGGTCCCACCATTCGGTTTGAGAATAAAGAACTCATCACACCATCCTGGATCTAAAGTTGTAGAGCTGCAAATCGTATCATAGAAGGACTCCTTGGTGATTGAAGCCATTGATTTCTCGAGAGGCGGTGTTTGCTGAGCTGTTTCAGGAGCGGCTGCCTCGGCTTACCTTTCTCAGTGAATCCGCACTTTCACTCCGATACCGGGTCCCTCAGTGTAGTGATAGTAGGTAATCGTGTTCTTACCCGGTGTGACCATAGAGGTAATGTCGCAGTAAGAGTCTTTGCCGGTGACCTCACGGACCTCTTTCCCCTTGACGTAGTCGTTGATGATCCCACCGACCTCCTGGTCAAAGCGCACAAATTTCCAGGCGTACTTTCCGTTAACCTTTAGCCAGGCCGCCCAGCCCCCGTACATATGCTGTTCATCCTCCTTACCGTGCCCATAGATGGCAACTTCCACCTTCTCAAAGCCTTCCGGCACGTTGATCGTCCATGTCCGGGGGGCCTCGTGGAAAGTGATGGTGCCGAGATGCTGAGCAGTCATCCGTTCGGCCTCGGCAGGTGGTGGCACGGGAGTTATCGAAAATTTGGTGTATCCCTGGCTGAGCTCCAGGCCGTTATTGAGCTTCCCTTGAACGAGGGCCACCGCGCGCGAGTAATCCTCATCGATCATCGCCTCGTACCTGCTTTTTTCTTCCAAATAGGCCCTGTAGGGCTTGTAGTCCTTATAGATCTTGCTGACTATACTGCCCAGGCTTTCGTACATAGTCTTAGCTCTTTCTTCCGTGAGGAGTTCGAAGTCGCTGGGAATCTGGTCTCGCAGTCGGTCCTCCATGGTGTTCAAAACGTCTTTAACTTGGCTAATAACGTCAGCTCCGGGACGCAGGGCAGTGATCAGACCCATAGCCGGAACGATCTTGGAATAGGCCTCACGGGCACGGGCTTCCAGAGCTTCAAGTTTGTCATAGCTTATCTTCTCCTTGTCCTGCATGGAAAGAGCTATGGACTCGACGGTCTTGAGCTCATCGCGTGCATCCTTGCACAACTTCACCGCCATGGCCCGAAGGTAGTTGTCGGGATTCTTGATCATGTCCTCTACCGTGCTTCGCAGGGCACTCCTGGCAACCTTCTTGGCAACGGCCTTAGTCAGCTGGCTGGTGTCCCCGGTCATGTAAATCACGCCCACGTCGACCAGCGCACGCGACGCGCTATCCCTAAAGAAGAGCGCCACCTGCGCAGCGGCCTCCCACTCCAGGAATTCCTCGATGTTTTTCTGCTGTTTGCGGTTGAACCGGATGGCCGGGTCGCTGGTGTGTCGATAGTAGAGCATCCGGGCATAGCCGGCAGGTTCATACAGGCTGAGATCCCTGATGATATTGCCGTGCTCATCGGTAATGATCATGCAGGGCTTCTCGCCCACTACTCTCTCGTAGACGTAAAGGGTCTTATCCTTGACCAGCACCTGGTTCCTAAGGTCGAACCCGGGGTGTACGTAGGTCTTGCCCCCCGCCCCTGCTTGAGATTGCGTCTCTGCTAAACCCACGTTCGATAGACATCCTAATGCCAAAACAATACCCAAAACTATACGCCCAAAAACTTTCACTTTTTTTGCAGTCATTTCCTTCCCCCCCTTCTGGAGCTGATTTGGCCCCTCTCTATTTGATTATGAAAAACTGCCACCCTCCCCCACCTCTTGTGGGTTTATGAGCAATCAGACTCAAGTTAGGTATGCTTCTTACCGGAACGCCCTAGGGGGAGGAAGATAGTTTCACCTAAGATTCGGCAAGACCTTTTTTATCTTAACGCCTCTTTTTCCGCGAGCAATTTCACCGATGATCTTTGCCTTTTCACCCCGGCTTGACAATAAGTTACTGACTGCTCAGTCATTTTATTATTCTACGCACCCACCCTTTTAGTCTCAAATATATACTTAGTGCGGGGACGAACCTCCAGAGGATAATTACCGCTAAAGCAAGCGGTGCAATAATTCTTCGGATTCTTGACGCAACTGAGAAGTCCCTCTAAACTCAGGTACCCAAGAGTATCTGCCCCCAGCTTTTGTCTTATCTCCTCTACACTGCGAGAGGAAGCGATGAGTTCTCTTTGAACCGGGGTATCAATTCCAAAAAAGCAGGGAAATTTGATTGGGGGGGAGGAGATGCGGAAATGAACCTCTTTTGCTCCTCCTTTTCTTAAGAGACGGATTATCTTCTTGGAAGTGGTGCCTCTGACGATAGAATCATCCACCAGAACAATTTTTTTCCCC
>JAUWAK010000031.1 GCA_030602105.1 Candidatus Aerophobota bacterium
CAAGTTTGGGGAGGTTGGAACACTTGCTATTGCAAAAGTCATAACTGAAACTCTCAAGGGGCTAGATATCAAAAAATGCGGGTATTGTGGTCTGATGCTGCCTGTCTTGGAAGACTATGGTTTGGCTATGAGAAACATAGAGGGGACCTATGAGCTGGCAAATTTGCTTCTCTATTCTGCCGTTTGTGGTGTTGGCTTGGATACAATTCCACTGCCCGGTGAGGTATCCGAGGAAAAGCTTTATGCTCTTCTTTTGGACATAGCTTCACTTTCAATCAAGTTAGACAAACCACTTTCAGCGAGATTAATGCCTATTCCTAATAATACCATGGGACAAATGACTAATTTCAAGTTTGAGTATTTTGTTAACAGTAAAGTCATGAAGATATGATTGTAGCCATTGTTGGTGCACGGCATCCACATCAGATCGAGGAGACTGTTGGTGCTGCACAGCTTAGCCTCTCCAAAGAAGATATCGCCGCCATTGACATATTGCTGGGTGAACATCGGAAGGTACTTGACGCGAGCTGAGCTGTGCAACGGTACCACAGGGAAGACTTAGGCTCAAGGTCCAATCAAGATGTTGCGGTCAAGATAGCAACCCAGTCAGGGAGGGGTTCTCAAATGGATTTGCGGGGGGATACAGCGACAGAGACCTGAATTTCTTTTTCATCCATGGTTATTCTGTAGCCACTTTTCTCAAGTTCCTTCTCTGATGACGCCAAATACTGATGAAAAGCATTGTAGGGGTAGCGCCCATAACTTGGGGTTTTTTTGACATCTTGGCAATCTGGATTGTGACGTTCAAATCCGGTAAGCGGATAGAGAATGTACTTTCCTGCATAATAGTCTAAAGCTATGGGATCTTGACCTGCCAAAACTAAATTGGCTTTGTAGGCAGTCTCGTAACTTGAAGCTGGACCCCTGGAGCTGACACCGATGTAGTTAGCATCCATCAGGTTGAGATCGGGATAGATAACCTGGGCCATCATTCTACCCATAAGTCCCTCATCAATCATCCCCTGGTGTTGGTCGAAACCATCATTGCAAAGGGAGGTACTGAGAACGCCCATGTAGTGCTTTGTCGCGCCGGTCAGTCCCATCAATGAATGATTCTTCAGAACCGGCATGTTGATGAATTTCAGCTGCGAGTTGTCATATTCGCCTTCCTTCCAGATTCCATCTTTCAAACTTATTCTGGTATCAAATTTGGTGGTAAATATGGGATAGGAAACCCCTCCGGACATATCCACGTATCCATCCTTTTCTCTTTCGCTCTCTTCTATGACAATAACTTCTCCGGCAGTTCCTCCTATTTGGGTCCAGTCATATAACGAAACCTTATGCCCCTGATTCTCAAAGTAGCCTACCACTTCTTGAAAACTCTGAGTCCTGTCTTCGGCATTACTGCGGTCTGAGTCAAGATATATGGCCCACTGCCCATTCTCGACCACCACGACCTCCCCTATGAAACCTTCCGGATGATCGACGACTTTCTGGATAAAGGCTTTGAGAAGATCAGTATTGGTTCCACCTCGCTCTTGCCACTCCCCATTGATTTTTATGAGAACCGTATCCTCCTTTCCAATAATCCCTTCTCTTTGAGCGGTTCTGTAGATTGAAACCCCCTTTTCGTCCATGAGTGAGACTAGAGACTGAAGGGCGCCACCAGCGTCTCTACCTCTGGCGACATACACCGTTGAGACCGGCTCATCAGAGTGAAGTTCGGTAATGGTTAGGTCTTTGTTCTGGGCATAACTCATTTCAGGGCTCAAAGTTGAATAAATCACTGTGAAGATGTAAGAGTTTGAGGCAATGAGCAGCACTATGCTCGCCCCTAAGAGTCCCAATACCAGAGAGACAATTTTCTTTTTGCTCCACTTTTTCTTCCTGGCCGTATTCCCCACCACAAATGAGCCGACAAGAGGAATTCCCAGAAGAACTATCTGGAGACTGGCTCTCTGGCAGGGATATCTGATGCGATCGAATCGGGTACCAGTTCTGAAGGCCAGCCATGCCAGAGCGGCAAGAGTGAGACCGATCGCACCCAAAAGACTGAGCTTTTCCTTGTCTGCAACGATTGACCTCAAATAGCGAGGAGTCATATATTTTTGCAAATTCTATGCCCTCTCCTTTATGTATCGCAAAATCGCCTTACATATTCAACGGGCATATTGTGTATTCTAAACGTCTATTATGCATTGCAAAAGTGTACCAAAGATGAACTGGCAGTCAAATCATTCTTTCTTTTAGCTACAAATCCTTTCTCTGTATGAGTCTGGTAGTTGTTCCTACCTGGTCAGTCTTTCCCGTTGAGTTGACTCCAATCACGGTTTCTTCCTCAGGACAATTTTCTCACATTTGCCTGATCTAATTCGGCTGCTTGTTGCCGGCTCAATTATTTGATATGATATCATCAGGAGCACCAGAGTCTTGGAACGTTTGCCAGACATACTGTTTTAGTGCTGTAGACAGATTCTGTGAGAATACTCTATGAATAAGGGAGGTTAATTTGGACAAAGAGAAGATACCGGGTGAATTTGAGAAAAGGGTTCGCCTGGATCCTTTTGCTCAGCTCATGGGCATAGAAATTGACCAGGTGAGGAAGGGGTATGCTAGGGCAAGTCTTAGGATAAAGGATAAATTCAGGAATTTTTCCGGCTATGTACACGGAGGTGTGATTTTTTCCTTGGCTGATCAGGCTTTTGCCACCGCCTCAAACTCGATGGAAGTCCTGGCACTGGGCCTGCAAATGAGCATAAACTATATCTCTACTGCCCGGGTTGGGGACAAGCTCATAGCTGAGGCCAGTCAGGTAAATTTTGGCAGAAGAATAAGTGTTTATAGGATAGAGGTGAGGGATACCTCTGGTAAATTAGTGGCTGACTGTCAGGGCACAGTCTATCAGAAGGCTAGAAAACAGAGCTCTCTTAGGCGACTCAATGCGCGCGGTTGACAGAAATTTATGGTATGCTATTATTAAAGTAGCATATTTGATCCTTTAAACCGGTCCCGTGAGGCTGGTAAGGAGGAAAATAGAGTGCCGGAGCAGACAGGCGGGAGCCTAGAGACCAAGAATAGAGAAAGGTTGGTTTTATTGAACCCTTCTTGTTAACGCAAGAAGGGTTTTTTTATGGGAAGGGAAAGAAATGAATCAGCTAATGGATGAAGAGGACATCAGACGGATAGTTCAACGTCTTTCTCATGAAATTCTGGAGAAGAACAAGGGAACCAAAGACTTAGTGATTATAGGTATTCAGCGGCGGGGAGTTAACCTGGCGGGAAGGATAAGTAAGATGATGGACGAAATTGAAGGAGAAGCTCTTCCTACAGGAATTCTAGATATCACCCTTTATCGAGATGATCTTACCCAGGTAGCTCAGCAGCCCATTGTTAGGAGCACCAATATTCCCTTCTCCATTGAAGGCAAGAAGGTGATTCTAGTGGACGATGTCCTTTATACAGGAAGAACGGTACGGGCGGCTATTGATGTTCTGCTGGACTTTGGCCGTCCTCAAAAGATCGAACTGGCTGTGTTGGTGGACCGAGGTCATCGGGAGCTTCCCATCAAGGCTGATTATGTGGGAAAGAACATCCCCACTTCTTCCGAGGAGATGGTGGAAGTCAAGGTCCGGGAGTTAGATGGGAGGGATGAAGTTTTGATTGTCAAGAGCAGAGAAACTTAGCCCCTCTCGGACAGTTTCTCAAAAATTACGCGCTTTTTCCAGATAGAGCATTTCGAAAGCTAGGGAGATCAGATAGAGAAAGCTTCTCAGGAGGCGGGTGAGAATGAGTTTTCAAAGAAAGGATCTTTTGGGAATGGAGGATCTTTCCTCTGAGGAGATCATTTTCATCCTGGATACGGCAAAATCATTTCGGGAGATTCTAGAGCGCCCCATAAAGATGGTTCCCACTCTGAGAGGGAAAACAGTAGCTAACCTTTTCTTCGAACCCAGTACCCGTACAAGATTGTCTTTTGAGCTGGCCGAGAAAAGACTCAATGCCGCTGTTTTGAGTTTCTCCAGCCTGGGAAGCAGTGTGGCCAAAGGGGAAACTCTCTTGGACACGGCCAAGAACATTTTAGCTATGAAGGTGGACTGTTTTGTGCTTCGGCACACCAGCCCTGGGACTCCTCATCTCTTAGCCCGGGAGCTGGATGTTTCCGTAATCAATGCTGGGGATGGGGCCCATGAGCATCCCACCCAGGCTCTTCTGGATCTCTACACCATCCGGGAGAGAAAGGGACGAGTTGAAGGGTTAAAGATGGCCATAGTAGGGGATATTTCCCACTCTCGTGTTGCCCGGTCCAATATTTGGGGAATGGTCAAATTGGGAGCCGAGGTGAGAATTTGCGGTCCCCCTACCCTAATTCCACCGGATATTGAAAGAATGGGAGCCAAGGTCTTTTATTCTCCGGAGAAGGCTCTTCAGGGAGTAGATGTTGTTATGATGCTCCGGATTCAGAAGGAGCGGCAGACGAGAGGTCTTGTTCCGTCAGTTAACGAATACAAGGAGTTTTTCTCGTTAACTGAGGAAAGATTAGACCTTGCCCGAAAAGATGCGTTGGTTATGCATCCGGGACCGGTCAACCGGGGAGTGGAACTTCCGGCCAGAATCGCCGACGGGGAACGAAGTATTATCCTGGATCAGGTGACCAACGGAGTGGCGGTGAGGATGGCTATTCTCTATCTTCTTTTGGGGAAGAGAAGGCAGGGACGAGTGAAATGAGGCTTTTTGAGGAGGGGGGAGCAGGATGGCACTCCTGATCAAAGGAGGAAGGTTGATAGATCCCGCTAGCGGAAGAGATGAGGAACTGGATATTCTCATAGAAGAGGGAAAGATAGGGAAGATAGCCAGGGATATTCGCGCCTTGGGCAGGAGAATCATCGATGCTTCAGGGAAAGTGGTCAGCCCGGGCTTCATAGACCTCCACACTCATCTTCGCCAGCCCGGCCGGGAGGATGAGGAGACCATTGAAACGGGAAGCAGAGCAGCAGCCAAAGGGGGGTTCACTACCGTCTGTGCCATGCCCAATACTGAGCCGCCCGTAGACGATCCCTCTCTGGTAGAGTTTGTCTATGGTGAGGCGCGAAGATGCGCCCTGGTGGAGGTTCTACCTATTGCTACCATCACCGCCGGGAGGAAAGGAAAAGATCTTTCCTCCATGGGTAGGCTGAGCAGAGCCGGGGCTGTGGCATTTTCTGACGATGGAGAATGGGTGAGTGACTCGAATCTTATGAGGAGAGCTCTAGAATATGTGAAAATGCTTAATCTTCCCCTCATTTCCCATTGTGAAGACAAAGCTTTGTCCCAGGAGGGGGTCATGAACGAGGGATATTGTTCCACTACCTTGGGACTAAGTGGTATGCCCAAGCAGGCTGAGGAAGTAGCAGTTTTTCGTGACCTGGTGCTCCTTGGGATGACAGGGTCTCGGCTTCATGTTGCTCATCTTTCCACATCCCGGGGAGTGGAGCTCGTCCGGGAGGCTAAAAGAGAAGGCCTGAGGGTTACCTCGGAGGTCACCCCCCATCATCTTGCTCTTACCGACAGAGAGGTGAGAAGCTTCAACACCAATACCAAGATGAATCCACCTTTGAGAGAAGAGGAAGATGTGGCAGCCCTGAAGCAGGGTCTTAAGGATGGGACCATTGATATAATTGCAACCGACCATGCTCCTCATGCCTTTGAGGAAAAGGAGGTGGATTACGTCATGGCTCCCTTCGGAATCACCAGCCTGGAGACAGCCTTGGGGTTAGTGATCAGGGAGCTCCTGGAAAAAGGCACTCTTACCTTAATGGAGATTTTGGCCAAGATGACCGTTAATCCTGCCCGGATATTGGGGATGGCCATAGGCCGGATTGAGGAGGGGGCCCGAGCTGATCTTGCTATTTTCGATCCCAAAAAGACCTGGAAGGTGAGGGAAGAAGAGTTTTTGTCTAGGAGCACCAACTCTCCATTCATAGGATGGGAGCTTCCAGGCAAAATGGCATGGACCATAGCGGGAGGAAGGGTGATTTACCAGGGCAGTAAATGAAGGCGGTTTTAGCTCTAGAGGACGCTCTTGTTCTGGAAGGGGAGACCTTTGCCGGCCCAGACTGTCGTAGATGGTGTTGAGGCTATGAAAACCGGACAGCTCAGCGTAAGGAGCCTTCAGGAATACCATGGGGGAAAGCGGAGAATTTCAGCAGCATCTCGAGGTCCGGAAGTACCAGCTGGAAAGGGAGGAAAACTTGACTGAAAAGGAATACCAGATTGCTGTTATACCTGGAGATGGGATCGGGCCGGAGGTGGTACGGGAGGGGCTCAAGGTCCTGGGAGAGGCAGCCACAAGATGTGGATTTCGCTTTCGCAGCGCTCAGTACGACTTTGGTGGGGAAAGATATCTTCGAACTGGCGAAACCTTGCCCTCCTCGGCTCTGGAAGAACTAAAGGAGATGGATGCCATTTACCTAGGCGCGGTGGGACATCCCCGGGTGGAGCCGGGGATTCTGGAGAAGGGGATTATCCTGAGGATTCGCTTTGGCCTGGATCAGTATGTTAACCTGAGGCCGGTCAAACTCTATCCAGGTGTGTGGACGCCGCTTAAAGACAAAGGGCCTGATGACATAGATTTTGTGGTAGTCCGGGAGAATACGGAGGGTCTTTATCTGGGAATTGGGGGTCTGGTAAGGGAGGGAACAGCGGACGAGATAGCTATCCAGGAGATGGTAAACACTAGAGGAGGCGTCGAAAGATGTATCCGCTACGCCTTTGAATATACCAGGAAGAGAAATAGAAAGAAAAAACTTACCCTTTCTGACAAGGCCAATGTGCTTACCTACGCACACAATTTATGGCGTCGGGTGTTCAACGAGGTGGGAAAGGAATTTCCTGATGTTGAGAGAGAATGCGCCTTTGTGGACGCAACCTGTATGTGGATGGTAAAAAACCCAGAATGGTTCGATGTCATGGTGACTTGCAACATGTTCGGTGATATTATTACCGACCTGGGAGCTATGATTCAGGGAGGAATGGGCATTGCTGCAGGGGGAAATATCAATCCCCAGGGGGTTTCTATGTTTGAGCCTATCCACGGCTCTGCTCCCAAGTACGGGGGCAAGAATGTTGCATGTCCCCTGGCAGCCATCTCAGCGGCTCAAATGATGCTGGAGCACCTGGGAGAGATAGAGGCAGCCGAACTTATAGAGGAGGCTATTAAGAAGACTCTCTCCTCCGGCCACATTAAGGATCTATCCACTGCCAGCGGCCTCAAGACCGATGAGATGGGTGATATGGTGGTTAAGTTTCTAGGGGAGGGAGGCTAGTTGCTACAGCTTCCCGTAGTACTGTTCTATGACTCCCCTTATGTCATCATCCTCTACCCGGACAATCGCCATTTCTCTTCTAGCTGAAGCCGGTGAGTCAGAAGCGTGGGCTACATTCATCATGATAGTCTTACCGAAGTCTTTTCTCACCGTACCCGGGGCGGCTTCCTCAGGATTGGTCTCTCCGAGAACCTTTCTGATTCTCTCAACCCCTTCCTCTCCTTCATAGACTAAAGCCAGGCACTTTTCCAGCCCTTCCTTTTTCCTTTCCTCCTGGGAGGTCTCTTGGGGATCTCTTCCCGTCATGAACTTTAAGATTCGATCAAACTGGTTATCGGCTTTATAGGCCTTCAGCTCCTCGGCAATAAGCTCTTCCACCCCTTCAGGGACAGGAAAATCCAGGGAATTGTCCAGGAAAGAGCGAATGGGTCCTATCAGCTGTTTTTTCATCTTACCCACAAGTCTTCCTTTGATGGGCTCATAGAACTTTTCCGCTTGCTCGATTCCCATGCGAATGATCTTGGCCCCAACGATAAAAAGGCCCGTCTGCGAGAATTGGTCTATTACGTTGCCAGGTCGACAGCTACACTCCTGAAAGCTGTCCGGCTTAATGAGTACCAAGGTTCTATCGGGCCGTGCTCCTTTGGGATAGGAGATTACGTTCTCCAGTACTCCCCCATCCCGAGCTGAGTATTTTGCCCAGATTTTGATTTCTTTGATTGTTTCCTCTCGGCCACTGCCGGTGAAAACCGCCGGCTCAAAATATTTGACCTCCCCACCCTCTTCTATGTAGTCTCCGTAAGTTCCCCGAATGGTTTCCCCGATAGAGACACGGGTGATATGCCCCACTACTCTTTTTAGCTCCTCAATGGCATTTTCTCCTTCCAGGAGAAGAAGCATCACCCGGGGAGAGGGCTGCATCTCCGAAGGAAGATAGTTCTGGAAAAGATAGGCTCTGATTTGCTCCAGTATTACCTTTTCCTGCCCATTTCCCGTTTTGCCAGAGGAGAGGAGGGCTTCAGCGTATTCTTCTACCAGCTCCCGGCTGGGGCAGAACATACGGATAGCTACCAGGGATAGATTTCCCCAGGAAAGTAGCCGACCTATTACGCCCCCCGTCCGCGACTTACAGATAGTGTAGGGATTGATGAGAATGTAGCCGAGTTCTTTTTTCATAGGTTGACTCCTTAGCTTGGGTTCAGGTGTTCAATTGCCATACAACTTACATTTGGGGGAAGAAGCCTTTTTTTGGCTCAGGCCACCACAGCTATATTGAAATACCGATGGTTGAAAATAGCATAAATTCCTGGTCTGTCAACGAAACCGGGGCCAGTCCTCTTTCACTTTTGGCGGGAGAAGGCTTTGGCAGCTCCTCACCCAACGGGCACCATTTTTCCTAAAACAGGCTCCATACCTCCCAGACCACCTCGCTCTTGGCCGATATGTTCGGGGAGATTGGAAAGAGCTGGTAGGAAAGAGAGGTTTGACAGGGTAGGCCAAACCTGATAGCATTTTTTTGAGCGGGGGCAATGAGAGGTCCAGAGGATATTTCACTCAGGATGAAACATGAATTTAGACTCTGATTCAGGGAAAAATATCGATTCTAAATTTTTCCCTGTTGGGAAGATTGAACCCCGATTTCTCGAAGATCTTATCTCCTCCATTCCCGAGGACAAGCGGGTGATCGTTGGTCCTCAGGTTGGGGAAGATGCAGCGGTGGTGGATTTTGGAGCCAATTACCTGGTCATCAAGACCGACCCTATCACTTTTACCTCCGAGAATATTGGTTGGTATGTTGTCAACATAAATGCTAATGACCTGGCTTGCATGGGGGCTACTCCACGTTGGCTTCTGGTGACGTTGCTCCTCCCCTCGAGGACGACAAAGGAGCTGGTAAGGGACGTCTTTGATCAGATAACCTCGGCCTGTAGGAAGCTTGGTATAAGCCTGGTGGGAGGGCATGCTGAAGTTACTCATAACCTTGATAGAACCTTGGCTGTCGGCAATATGGTGGGGGAAGTCCCTCGAGATAGACTCATACGGAGTTCAGGAGCAAAGGTGGGGGATGTAATTGTGCTGAGCAAAGGAATTGCCATTGAAGGGACCCATGTTATCTATCAGAAAAAAAAAGAAGAACTGGAAAAAAGACTTCCTGCCGCAATGTTGAGGAAGATAAGAGATCTTATCTATGAGCCCGGGATAAGTGTAGTTAAGGAGGCTCTTTTGGCCAGCCAGAGGGTTAAAATTCACTCTATGCATGACCCCACTGAGGGGGGACTAAAGTCTGGACTGTGGGAGCTTGCCCATGCCTCCCGGGTAGGAGTAAGGGTGGAGAAAGAGAAGATTGCGGTACTGGAGGAAACCAAAAAACTCTGCGAGCTTTATGAATTAGACCCCCTGGGCCTCCTGGCCTCTGGTTCTCTGATCTTGACTCTGGACCGTAAAGAGGCAGAAAGGCTATCTCGGATTTATACGCAAAGGGGTATCAGGCACAGCATTATTGGAGAAATCACCCCTCCTGAGGAAGGGATGAAGATAATCCAGAAAGGCCAAGAGTTCGAACTTGTAGTCGATAATAAAGATGAGATAAGTAAGCTGCTTTAGGGGCTGAGAAGTTAGCCCTGGACCTGGATGATGCTCTGGATTTGTCCCGCGAGCCGCTCTTGTGGCCGGAGAGGTGAGATCCGGAAGGTGTGGGGCAAGATTCTTCTGAGAGGATGGAAGTTGCTCGTCATTCCTGCCATTGATCTAAAAGGGGGGAAGTGTGTGCGCCTAGTGCGCGGAAAGTTGGATAAGGAGACTATTTACTCGAAAGATCCCATGAAAATCGCCAAAAGATGGGTCAGGGAGGGAGCTGAGCGACTGCATGTAGTGGATCTCGATGGTGCTTTTCAAGGAAAACCGGTCCACCTGGAGCTGGTGGGGAGGATGGCTCAGGAGCTGGGTGTCCCCATAGAGTTTGGGGGAGGAATCAGGGATTTTGACATTCTCAAAAAGGTTCTGGGCAGGGGAGTGAGATATGCCATTCTGGGAAGCCGGGCCCTTTCCCTGGATTTTCTAAAGAGGGCCTCTCAAGAATTTGGCGAGCGTATTATCGTTTCTCTGGATACCAGAAGGGGTAGAGTCCTCACCGAAGGATGGACTAAGGAGGCTTCCGTAGAAGCCAAGGATCTGGCTACAGACGTCTCCAGTATAGGAGTGAGAACACTCATTTTTACCGACGCCGGCCGGGATGGAACCCTGGAAGGGGTCAACATCAAGCTGATGAGAGATTTTGTCATCTCAGTTCAGGTAGATACCATTGTCTCGGGCGGCATATCTTCCCTGGAAGATGTGAGGAAGATTCTCAAATTACGGGATTCAGGAGTGATGGGAATCAT
>JAUWAK010000114.1 GCA_030602105.1 Candidatus Aerophobota bacterium
TACGGAGCTGGTGCTTACGGAGTTATCTGGCTGTCGGGCCTTGCCGGTATTAATCCCGACTATCGTTTTGACCCCTTTAAACTGATTGTTATCGGCACGCTGTTTAACGTAGCCAATGCTTCAGGAGAAGAAATCGGCTGGCGTGGATTCTTGGTGCCTCAGTTATATAAGGTGACAAATTTTACGGCAACCTCTTTGATCACCGGTATAATCTGGTCGGTGTGGCACTTTCCTTTGATCATTTATGGTGTATATCTAGCGACAATGCCAATGGCCCCTCAGCTCTTACTTTTCGTAGTAACAGTCACTGCAATGACCTTTACCATAAGTTGGTTAAGGCTGAAATCGGGCAGTATCTGGCCAGCAATACTTCTTCATGCTAGCCACAATCTCTATATTCAGTGGCTCTTTGACCCGCTCACCACTGAGACATCATCCTTATCTAAATACGTAGTTGGTGAATCGGGAATTCCATTGACAATTGTGTTTGTAGTGCTGGCGGTAGTTTTTTGGAGGTTGAGAAAACGCCTGCCGGAAGGAAGACAATCATGAAAACGAGGTACATTGTGAGAAGAAGAGAACATTGGATTACCTCTGTAATCATTTGGGCTATGCTGGTATCGCTTTTGGCTCTTGGTGTATCCGGTTGGGCTCTAGAGAAAGAATTCGACAAGCAGACGCAGGAGAAGATGGAGAAGGCTCTGGATAAGGTAATGGAAGAGTCACGCTCTCCGGCGGCTATTGTGGGTGTTTGGGCTCCTGGCGAAGGAACCTGAGTCGTGAACTGCTCGGGAAGTTATCATCCCCGTGACTCATGACTATAGAAACTGGTACAATCAATGGGGGCAGGTCAATTGCTTTGCATTGGCACCAACGACGCGAAATGTTTACAAAACGTACTCACCCCTTATAATACGCCCATACCGCGGGAATGATGGAGAGTGCCACTGAAAGCGTACAAGAAGTGTTCCTTTCGTCCAAACCAGCTGGATGCGGCATGGAAAAACTTGGGGGGAGGGAGATCCTTCTCGAGGCAAAAGGGAATTCGGTAAACTAAGCTGGAAGTACAAGAATAGGAAAGAAGAAAAAGGAGGAATATTATGCGTCGGATACATATCCTGATAGTTGCGTGTCTCATTTGTCTTTCTTCAGCTCTCGGTGCTCAAAGTGAAGTTAAGGTTCCAAGTGATAAAGAACTTCAAGCTATATTGGCTGATTTTGAAGAGTACGCGCAAAAGAGTATGCGTGACTGGGAGACACCAGGCATGGCCGTAACCATTGTGCGTGGAGAGGATGTCATTTACACTAAGGCCTTCGGTGTTAAGACGCATGGCGGAGACGATCCGGTTACTACGGATACTGTCTTTCAGATTGGCTCCACATCCAAGGCGTTTACAGCGGCCTTAGTAGCGATGTTGGTGGACGAGGGCAAGGTAGGATGGAAGGATCGTGTCAGGGAACATGTTCCCGCTTTTGAAATGTATGATCCTTGGGTTACCAGCGAGTTCATGGTGGAAGACCTGATGGCCCAAAGAAGCGGGATGCCCCCTCATGCAATAGACTCACTTGTAGTGTTCGGTTTTGACAGGGATCATGTTAGGCATGCACTTCGTTATGTAAAGCCTACCAGCAGCTTTCGTTCCGAATTCGCCTATCAGAACAATCTTTTCCTCGTAGCTGGCGAACTTGTAGAAACACACACCGGGAAGAGCTGGGAGAAGAATATCGAAGAGCGCATCTTTGAACCCCTCGGTATGTCTAGTTCCACCATAGACATGAAATCATTTCAAGAGGCGAAAGACGTAACTTCCCTGCACCACAGGCTTGGGGAAAAGATCGTCACTCTTCCCAAGGACTGGCCATACCTCTCCTGGAGTTATGTATTTGCCCCGGCAGGAGGTATCAACTCGAACATAATCGACATGGCAAAGTGGCTGAAGTTTCAGGTGAACAATGGTGTCTTCGAAGGTAAGCGTTTGCTCTCGGAAGAGAACATGAACTTCATGCATACACCAAAGACTGTTGCTGGGATGTTTTCTGGGATAAAACAATATTACTGCGAAGCCTGGGTTTACAGGGAAAACGTTCCTTACCCAATCGTGTGGCATAATGGCGGCACCACCGGATGTAAGACCATGGTGGCTATGGTACCCGAGGCAAAGGTAGGTGTGGTTGTTCTTTCTAATCTCATAGACTCTATCCTGCCCGAGGCCCTGGCGTATCGCTTCTTTGATATGTACTTGGGAAGCCCCGAGGTGGATTGGAGCGCTCAAATGCTCGCTCAGATGAAAGAGAGGATGAAGCAGGCCGAGGCAGCTCTTCCGGCCCCACCCGATGATCCTCTCCCGCCTATGCCCCTGGCGAAGTACGTTGGTGATTACCAAAACGACGTTTACGGCGAAATCAATATTGCCGAGAGAAGTCAAGGTCTTGTCTTAACCATAGGACCCAAAGAAGTCGAGATGTATCTTACGCCCTGGAATAGAGATACGTTTTCCGTATTTTGGCCGTTTTATGGTGAAGTAGGTGACCCCGGTGCGTTTGCCTGGTTTGAGGCCGATGTTGAAGGTACGCCAACAAGTGTAACCGTTAATCTGTTAAATGAAGATGGGTGCGGCGTCTTCCAGCGAGTATCAGCACCGTCCCCCAAAGATTAAACCCATCTAAACAAGACATACCAGGAACTCTGAAGCCATAGCCACCTTCTTTGCTACGTTTATGAGCTGGAGGTTAACCGTTCTTAGCGATTTGCCCTGCATTGTCTACGCATGACCTGGCTAGAGGGAATGTCCGGGGGCGCTCATTCGCGGTACTTCGGTGCCTTTGCAAGAAAGCTCAAGGTTTTTGCAATGGATGAAGAATTGATGAGATTAAATGACGCGATTCGCTCCATGACCTACTTGCCGGCGGAGAAGTTGGGTCTGAATGATAGGGGTAAGATCGAGGAAGGAGCCTTCGCAGATATTGTGGTGTTGGACCTGGACACGTTGGCAGACAAGTCAACCTATGAAAGGCCTAATAACTACGCCGAGGGGGTCGTCCACGTGTTGGTAAATGGTGTCGTGACTATTGAAAATCGGAAGCTGACGGGAAAAGGTGGAGGAATGGCGTTGAGGGGAAGAGGAAGAACAGAGAACGTGTAGGAGGAGACCATGAAAGATCACATTCTGTCAAAAAGCCGATTTTGGCTCATTCAAGCAGCCTGCCTGATTCTTTTCCTCGTGGCGGCGCAGGGATGGGCAAAAAAGAACGAACTCTCTGTTTCGCGGGTCGATCCATCCATGGGCCAGCGCGTGCAGGAGGCGCTCGATACCGCTGTGGCCGAATGCAATGTTCCAGGCGCGATTTTAGCATTAGGAGACATGAACGGGAACACACGAATCTGGACGAGCGGCCTGGCGGAACTTGAAACGGGAAAGTCAATGTCCGAGGACTTATATTTTCTGATCGGGAGTGCCACAAAATCCTATACAGCCACGATGGTTCTTCAGTTGGCTGACGACGGGCTCATCAAGCTCGACGAACCGATCGGGAAGTACTTGCCGGGCCTCGTCCCTCGAGAAAATGAAATCACCATCCGGCTCCTGCTGGAAATGCGAAGCGGCCTGGGGGACTATGGCCCAAATCCCGAGTTTGAAAAATTCATGGAACTCAATCCTCTTAAGGCTTGTACGCCGGAACAGCTTGTCAAGTTCAGCCTCGATAAGAC
>JAUWAK010000085.1 GCA_030602105.1 Candidatus Aerophobota bacterium
GTTGAGACACTCAGACAAGGGCTCTCTAGAGAGATTTGCCTTCCCAGAGCTGTTTCCTGGACTATGGGAGTAGCCATTTTTGCCGCTCTTACTACCCTGGGTGCTTTTGTGAGAATTCCTCTTCCTTTCACCCCGGTTCCCATCACCCTTCAGACCTTTTTTGTTCTTCTGGGAGGGGCCCTACTGGGGAGTGGTGCAGGATTCTCATCCCAGTCTCTCTATCTTGTCTTGGGAATAGGTGGCCTTTCTGTTTTTGCGGGAGCCAGAGGAGGAGTGTCTCATCTGGCCGGGCCCACCGGAGGCTATCTCATTGGATTTGTGGTAGCTGCCTATCTGGTGGGGAAAATGGTGGAAAAAAGGGATAGTTCTGCCTGGCTCATTCTGGCTGCGTTGACAGGAACAGGGATTATCTACTTTTTTGGAGCTGTTCGGCTGGCACACTTCTTGAGAATAGGAATTAGGCAAACTCTCTATCTGGGAGTTATTCCTTTTCTGCCAGGGGATGTTCTTAAGATCATCTCGGTAGCTCTAGTCTATAAGGTCGTGAGGGCACGGCATAGAGCTCGCTGAGCTATATCTTCTTCCAGTAGACAAGGGCATCCTCGCCTGTTTCTACATAATAGCCGGGGCTAATGGCGATCTTTTTGAAATCGAAACTCTCATAGAACCTTTGAGCAGCTAGATTGAAGCGACGAACCTCAAGGGTAATGGTATTCAATCCCTGGTTTTGAGCCTTTTCAAGGATATACTTCAGGAGTTTTGATCCCAGTCCCTTTCTTCTAAAGGCCGGATGTACGGCCATATTAACCAGATGGGCTTCGTTAGCTGCCTTCCAGTAGCCTGTGTAGGCGATTATCTCATCCTGATATTCTATCACATAGTAGAAGGCAAAGTTTTTCCTGTCCAGCTCGGAAGAGAAAATGCCGCAGGACCAGGGACTGGGAAAAGAAAGCTTCTCGATCTGAGTAATCTGGAGAACATCCTCCTTCCTCATAGAACGAATTACTGCCCCTTGCAAAGCATCCATCTCACCTTCTTTTCTCTTCATTTGACCGGGCCCACCCTGAGAGGGGCTACATAGAGAGGAGAAAGGCTCGAGATATCTTCACTTTGTCCTTTAGCTAGTCTCTGTATTCCAAACTCAAGCAGAGCCTGTTCTGGAATAATCCTTTCTGCAAAGGGAGAAACTGAGTCTATCTTGTTGAGCCCAGACTCATAAGAAATGAGAAATCTCGCCTTTTCGGGAGAGAATTCTTTGCTCATCTTTATAATCTTGTCTAAGGGGAGGAACAGGTAGTCAGTTAGCCTCGTTGTCATCTCCCGGTCTTTCCTGTAGAAAGCCGCGTAGAACTTGGAGCTGTGGCCTCTGTGCACTGCGCAGAGGATGCCCTGGGCCGAACTGGAAAAGACCCAGCTATCAAAAGCAGGAGCGCCAACGAGAGGAACTTTCAGGACAAAGGCCAAACCCTTGGCCAGAGATACGCCAATTCTAAGGCCGGTAAAGGATCCGGGCCCGAGACTCACTATTATCCCTTCCAAGTTTTCCGGCTCCAGTTCTCTTTCTTTGAGGAGGGCGTCAAAGAGGGGAAGGAGTTTCTCTGAAGAACTGTAGGGGTCAATCACTTTTTTTGCCAGAACCTCCTTGCCCTGACCCAGGAAGACTATGCCCCTATCTGCACTCACATCTATTCCTGCGACCAGCAAATTATATCTCCCTTTTCAGGTAACGTCTCATTTTGTCCACTATTTCCCGGTATAAGGGTCCCTTGGGGAGGAAAGCTATTTTCCTTCTGGACGTTCCCAGAATGCTCATGTTTATTCCAAGATGCTCGGAGGGAAGATACTTCTGTATTCTGTCTGCCCATTCGATAACTACCACTCCCCCTTTTTGATAGCAATATTCTTCGTAGCCAAGATTCAAAATCTCCTCATCCCGGGTGATTCGGTAAAGATCAAAGTGAAAGAGGGGCACGCGGCCGGCATATTCACGGATGAGCATAAAGGAAGGACTTTTCACAGGTGAAGAGACTTCCAGTCCGCGGGCTATCCCCTGTATGAGCGTGGTTTTGCCACTGCCCAGTCCTCCGGTGAGAGCGAGTACCAAAGAGGGCAAAAGATAGCGGGCCAGATCCTCACCTACTCCTCTTGTTTCCTCAGGCGCTGCTGTAATTATGGATAAGCTATTCAAAGCTATTTCTTTTTTTTGAAGCTTCTGATTTTATGCGAAAGCCTACGGGTTGCTACGCCAACATCTTCCTGTCCAAAAATTGCACTGCCTACAGCTACTCCATCAGCTCCCCTCTTCAAAACTTCTTCTACATTGTCGGCTGTTATTCCTCCTATAGCTACTACGGGGATGCTGAGCTCCTCTTTTATCTTACGGATTATTCCTGTTCTCACCGGGCGATGAGAATCTAGCTTTGTGGAAGTTGGAAAGACAGGGCCTATGGCTACGTAATCTGCTCCTTCTTTCTCTGCCATCTTTGCTTCTTTCAGGGAATGAGTGGAAACACCAATGATCATCCCCTCTCCCATGACCCTACGGGCAGCTATGGCGGGAAAGTCCTCCTGTCCCAGATGCACCCCATCAGCTCGGCAACCCATAGCAATATCCACCCGGTCGTTAACAATGAACAGGATGGGAGGGCGAACAAGCTTTCTCATCCTCAAGGCCGTCTCCAGGAACGGAGAGGGAGGAAGACTCTTTTCCCTGAGCTGTATGATGGTAGCTCCACCGGTGAGGACTTCCTCTATATTCTCTTCAAAGCTCTCCTTGGGAATAAGACTGGTATCAGCGATAGCATAAAGGCTGAGATCAATTTTCTTTCTCAATTTCATTTTTACCTTTTTTTCCAGGGAGTAAATTTTGAAACGAAGTTCCTTGAAATTCTGCCCTAGAGCCGGAGAGAGGAGTTTTCCAAACTCTTCCAGGCTTCTCTGGGCTTCTTGCACTCTGCGAAAGTTCGCCCTGATGAGGTCCTTGAGGCTTTCTCTTTCTTCTTCTCCTAGCTTCTTCCCCACATCTTCTCCTGCCTCCCGCGCGGCGAGGAGTTTCCCCCAGTCAAGTCCGGGAATCTCTCCTAATTTTCTGGTTAAGCAATGGCGGATTTCTCGGACCTCATGGGTGAGACGCCGCTCGTTCAGGACGAAGCGGACCCCATCTTCAATAACCCGAAGTCCCTCGCTGGCCCTGTTCAAATTGACGTCCAGGATTCTATAGACTTCCCTATCAGTAGTCATTTCCCCCTTCGCCTCCTAGAAAAGACCAGCCCTCATTTCTCAAAGCCCAGGGAGTGAGGAGAAGCCCTGAGGCTGCATCAACTATACCAAAATGGTGGGGCAAGTCAAAAAAGCTACCCGATAATTTGAGCCATCAAGATTTACTTGACACAAAAGTGAATTGGGCTAAAATGAAGCAGCGCGGGGATTCCCTCCTATATGGGGTAAAGACAGGCTAGAATATCCTGAGGGTGCCAAGGAGATGGCTATGAAGATAAGTTGCCAAAGGCAGGATTTCTTGGAAGGAGTTCGAGTAGTCCAAAATGCCCTGACCAGTACCACTCTTCCCATCCTTTCACACATACTAATAAGCGCCACGGGAGAAAAGGTAAATCTTGCGGCGACCAATCTGGAGACAACCATTCAATCTTCCTTTCCCTGTGAGGTGCCGCAAGAGGGTGAGATTTGTCTTCCCGGAAACAAGCTATTCCAGATCTTAAGAGAGCTGCCTCCTTCGGGAGTAAGTCTGATGACGGAAGGAACCAAAGCTACCATAAAATGCGAGAAATCGGTTTTCGACCTTTTGGGGCTTGAGGCAGCTGAGTTTCCAGAGATCCCCAAACTGGAAGAGGGAAAAGAGTTTACTCTGCCCCGGGAGAGATTGAAGGAGATGATTCAGAAAACCATTTTCGCTGCTTCTGTTGATGAAACCCGACAGAATCTAAATGGCGTCTACCTCGAAATTGAGAAGAAGGAAATAAAGATGGTGGCTACTGATGGGAGGAGACTTGCCTTTGTCGTTGCCTCTCAACCTTCCCTGGAGGTCGCCCCGATACAGATCATTATTCCCTTGAGGGGTATACAACAACTTTTGAGAGTAATGGAAAAGGGAGAAGAGGTGAGGGTGGGAGCGGGCAGAAGCCAGATTTTCTTCAAGATGGAAGAGATCGTCCTGATTTCTCAATTGATAGAAGCTAAGTTTCCCAACTATCGCGAAGTCATCCCCAAGGAGCATAAGATAGCCATTACGGCTGATAGAAACGGGCTTTTCGCCGCCTCAAAAAGAGTCTCTCTTCTCACCGAGGAGAAGTCGCGTCTGGTTAAGTTTAAGTTGAAAGGGGATGTTCTCTCCATAAGTGCCGTCTCTCCTGAGACAGGTTATGCCTACGAGGAACTGGGGGTGAAAAGAGACGGGGAGGAAGACATCCAGATCGGTTTCAATTCCACTTATCTTCTGGATGCTCTCAAAGTTATTAGCTCAGCAGAGGTCCAGCTTCAACTGACCGATTCAGTCAGTCCTGGCGTCATCCGACCTGCCGAAGGTGAAGATTATATTTATGTCATAATGCCCATCCGCATCGAGGAAGAATGAGGAATGGGACAAGGAGATGAGTATCTTCTTGGACCTCTTTATTGTCTGGCATACACGGAGCTCTCGCCTAAAAATCCTCGTCCAAAGAAATCATCTTGCTTTTCCGATCAAAAAAAACGAGAAAAAAGTGAGGGAGACATGAAAGGGTGGGACCGCTTTATAAAGAGGGTTGGATCGCAAATAGTGAAATGGCAACTGGAGCTTCCTGAGTGTATGGAGGATTTTCTATGAGGCGGAGTCGTTTCCCTTCCAGGATAGGTTCGATACTGGACAGGGTCTTCAAGAATTTAGATATTGACAAAAAAATGAGACAACTCGAGGCCCTCAATCGATGGAGGGAAGTGGTGGGAGATAAGATTAATCTCCATACACGTCCTTTGTCTATAAGAAAGAACAGCCTGTTTGTCCTGGTTGACAGTTCTTCCTGGCTTGCGCAACT
>JAUWAK010000022.1 GCA_030602105.1 Candidatus Aerophobota bacterium
CGCCTTGCAGATGCTCAGTTCTTCTTCTCCGAAGATACACAAAAGATATTCGATACGGCGAAAGTTTCTGACCTGAAAGAGATTCCGGTACAGCTGAAAGAGATTGTGGTACAGGAAAAATTGGGCAGCTACTACGACAAAGCCAAGAGGCTAGCTCAGATCTCAGACAAGATTGTCTCCCGAATAACCAAGACCAAAAAGGAGGAGAACGAGCTCTATCCTAGCGTATCAGAGGCAGCCTGGCTGTGCAAACTGGATCTGACCACCCAAATGGTCAAAGAATTCCCCTCCCTGCAGGGAACTATGGGAGCAGAATACGTTCGTCGTTCAGGAAAAGATGCCCGAGTGGCCCAGGCAGTCTCGGAACATAGACTTCCTCGCTTCAGTAATGATAAGCTGCCTGAAACGCTGGAAGGGGCAATTCTGGCCCTGGCTGACAAGATGGACACAGTGGTAGGTTCGTTCTGGGCAGGGTTCATTCCTTCTGGATCCGAGGACCCCTGGGGTCTTCGCCGGGACGCGCAGGGGATAGTGGAGATCATTCTGGATCGCGGATGGAGAATTGACCTGGACGGCCTTCTCGAGGAAGTTTTAGCGCTCTATACTGAGAATGACAAAGACATTATTCCAAGAATCAGAGACTTCTTTGAAAGCAGAATAAGAAATGTCCTCAAGGAAAAAGGAATAGGAATCCGCGAAACTAATGCAATACTTAGTATAGGCTTTGCTGACATAACTGATGCTGTAAGAAGGGCAGAAGCTCTGGGAAAAATTTCCCGAAGAAGAAAATTTAAAGATCAAGTCATTGCCATTGTAAGATTAGTCAACATGCTGAAGCAAGCCCAACAGTGGAAGGTGCGAATACCCCAGGTGGTGAGAGAAGACCTCTTGAGGGAAAAAGAGGAAAAAGAGCTCTATGAGCTACGGATGAAGCTTGAAGGAAAAATAGAGAGCCTTTTGAACAAGCAAAAATATGTAGAAGCTTACCAGGAGCTTTCGAGATTTGAAGAACCCATCCATAATTTCTTTGACAAAGTTCTGGTAATGAGTGAAGAAGAAAGCCTGCGGAAAAATCGCCTCTCCCTCCTCAACGGAATAGGGAAGTTCTTCAATAGCATTGCGGACTTCACCCAGCTTCAGGTGAAGTAAAAAATCAACGTCTCCCGTTGCAGAAAAGGTTAGGTGAGGTATTAAGGAAAGAAGAAAAAGGCGAAACGATGGTGAAAAAGGTGAACCTTGTAGGTGTTGAAACTTACCCGGAGGGAAGAACTACCTATTTTTTTATCAAGAAGCAGGACCTTAGGAAGGGGGATTGGTGCACATACAGACTAAGAGAAGGAATGGGGATAGGTCAGGTAAAATTCATTGTCCTCGCCCAGCAAGAAGCGCCACCAGGGTACACGAGATACTTAAAGAGAGCCACCCTTGAGGACAAGCTGGAATTCGAAAGGAGAATGAAACTAGAGAAGAAAGCTTTTGAAGTTGCGCTCGACAAGATCTCCCATTCCCATCTACCCATGAAATTGGTGAGCACCAGATATCCTCTAGGGATTGACCGAATCACCTTTTACTATACGGCAAAACAAAGGGTAGATTTTAGAATTCTGGTGAAAGATCTGGCGGCGATATTCAAAATGAGGATTCAGATGCGGCAAATTGGGGCAAGAGATGAGCCTCAAGTTCTCACAGAAAGCTTTGGGATCTGTGGAAGAAGAATATGCTGCGCTTCCTTTCTGGGTAACATAAAGAGGAGATTGGACTCGGTCAGCCTGGAGGCAGCCCGACTTCAGAACCTTCCTCTGGCTTCCTCCAAAATATCGGGAATATGCGGAAGGCTACGTTGCTGCCTGAACTTCGAATATACCACCTATTCCGAGCTAAAGAAGGGCCTTCCCCAGGTGGGGGAAGTTATCAAGTGGCAAGGAGAGAAAATGGAAATAGTATCCCGGAATCTACTAACAGAAACTGTGACCGCCCAGACCAAAAATGGAATAAGAAAGGCTCTAACCAAAGACCAGCTAAACAAATTGAAATGAAGGCTTTGAGTCTGCTCTCGGGTGGTCTGGACAGTATCCTCGCCACCAAAATCATTCAGAATCAGGGGATTGAGGTGGAAGGTGTGTCTTTTACCTCCCCTTTTTTCACGGCAGATAGAGCCATGGAAGCTGCCGACAGCCTAGGAATCTTATTCCACACCGAAGATATCGCCAATGAAATCCTCTCTCTTCTTAAATCCCCTCCTCACGGTTTTGGAAAAGGGGCAAATCCCTGTATTGACTGCCACATCGTTATGGTAAAGAGAGCAGCGACTCTTATGCCCAAGATCAAAGCTTCCTTCCTCATCACCGGGGAAGTGCTGGGAGAGAGGCCAAAATCTCAAAGCCGGTGGGCCCTAGGAGTAGTGGAAGAAGAATCAGGATGGGGAAACTACCTTCTTCGCCCTCTCACCGCCAAAAATCTAGCTCCTACCTTGCCCGAGACAAAAGGATGGGTAAATCGGGAAAAACTACTTGGAATCAAAGGAAGAAGCCGCCGTCCTCAGCTCAAACTCGCCAGCGAACTGGGCATAAAGAAATTCCCCACCCCCGCGGGTGGGTGTCTCCTCACTGATCCCATCTTTTCCCAAAAGTTAAAAGACCTTCTGCTACGGGGAAAAATAAATCGCAACGAGATTGAGCTCCTCCGGGTAGGAAGGCACTTCCGTCTTGGAAAAAACTCTAGATTAATAGTAGGAAGGAATGAAAAAGAAAACAAGAGCCTTCTCGAGCTAACTACCCCAGATGATTTCCGTCTTCAGGTAGTTAGCTTTCAAGGACCGATCAGCCTCCTAAGAGGAGAGATAGATGACAATACTCTCCTCAAGGCAGCTTCCATCACCTGCCGCTACAGTGATGCCCCTCGGGATGGAGCCACAGTAGTGTGCTATCGAGCCTCTGGAAAAGAAAAGAAGTGCCTACAGGTGCTTCCCCTGGAGGATGAGGAGCTGGGGCTCCTAAGAACAGGGAGGAATGTGTGAGTCTTTACATTCTTGATATGGACGGGGTAATTTACCGAGGAGAAAAAGTCCTTCCCGGGGTCAGGGAGGTTATGACCTCCCTCAGGCAAAAAGGGGACAAGATTTCCTTCCTCAGTAATAACTCTACCTTATCCAGGTCCGGCTACCAGAAAAAACTTGCTCAGATGGGAATTAAGGTAGAGCGCCAAGAACTTTTTCCCTCCTCATATCTAGCAGCACATTACTTTAGCCAGGATAAGGAGAGAAAGAAGAGCAGAGTTTTCGTCATTGGGGAAGTGGGGCTACTGGAGGAGCTAAAGAATGCGGGGGTCCAGTTAACCTCGCTCTTAGAAGAGATCAACTGCGTTTTGGTAGGAATGGACCGGAGTTTCACCTTTGCCAAACTCAACCTGGCCTACCAGGCTATCGTCAGGGGGGCTAGCTTTCTGGCTACCAACACCGACTTAACCTACCCTGTAGAAAGGGGGACCATCCCTGCTGCCGGATCTATCGTCAAGGCTATTGAAGCCTCAACAGGCAAAGATCCCCTGGTTCTGGGCAAACCCAACCCCTTTGGAATTGAAACTGTGATAGAAAAGAGAGGCTCCTCTCTCGCTGAGAGCATCATCGTTGGAGACCGCCTGGAAACAGACATCCTGGCTGGTAAGAAGGCGGGCGTGACTACAGTACTTGTTCTCTCAGGAATCACCGGAAGAAAGGAAATCAAGAAGGCGCATTCTTGCCTCAAGCCTGATTACATCATATCTTGGCTCCCTGAGCTTCTCTCCCTGCCTGTAGCTAAGAGACAGGCCTCCAGACCTTCTGCCACCACCTACTAGAGGTCCATTACAAGAGAGAGTATAATCCATGCTTTCTAATACCGAACGGAGAAGGTATCAAACTCTCCTCGATACTTCTCCCATTCCTCCTCCACTCTTTCCACAAAGGCTGCAGGAGGACCTTTATGACACCAGGCAATCATCCTTTTGACGGCTTCCTCTTCCGCTTCAAAAACAGCTTCTACATTGCCACCCCATGCATTCCTGACCCATCCCTTCATTCCGAGCCGGAAAGCCATCTGGTGGGTCTCAGCCCTAAAAAAAACCCCCTGGACTCTACCCTTTATCAACACATGCACCCTTACTTTCTTCACTGATGCCACCTAGTTTTTAGTAGCACCCGTCACTATTGTTTTGCTTGAGCTGAGAGTAGCAAAGGTCTATCTGTCTACTCCTCGCTCAACCACAGACAGCCTTCCCCTAGAACATCCTCTAACTGAGAAATGAACTCATCGGAAAACCCGACTTTAATAGTCTTTGAGCGAATGGTAACCCTTTGTTCTTTGGAGTTAGTGAGATGCAGGTAGAGAGCATGTCTTCCTTTATGAGAATGAACGATATCCTTTAGTCTCTTAAGGTCTATATTCTCCCACTTTTCCTCGGAAATGTTGACATGGAGCTTCTGGTTGGAGCCGTTAATTTTGGAGAAGGGAATTATTTTTTCCGCCACAATTTTGGGCGAGTCCGTGACCATATCTAACCGACCTCCGACCACCACAAGTTTACCCTCCTCGAGGTAAGAAGCAAACTCTTCATAGAGACGAGAAAAGGTTACCACTTCTATTTCTGAGGTAAGATCTTCCAGCCTGAGGAAGGCCATCATTTTCCCCTTCCTATCCCTCTTGAGGGTGAGATTGTTAACCACTCCTATGACTCTTACTCTGGAACCTTCCTTCATTGTCCGTAAATCTCGAACGGAGTTAGCCAGACAATGGGTAATTCGCTTACGATAACGATCCAGGGGGTGTCCACTCACATATATGCCCAAAAGCTCTTTTTCCCACAGGAGCTTTCTCCTTCCAGGAACCTCCTCTATGGAGGGAAATCTTTGCGTGGGGGAGATTTTCTCCGAACCCTCCAGTGCCTCCAGGAAAGAAAGTTGTCCCCTCTGTCTATCACGCTGAACAAGAGAAGCTTCTTCGGTGGCTTGGTCCACCACGGCTAGGTTTTGCGAGCGATGGCCGGACAGACAGTCAAAGGCTCCACATCGAATCAAACTCTGTATTACCCGCTTATTGACCATCTGCAGGTTCACCCTTCTACAGAAATCAAAGATAGAGGTAAAACTCCCACCCCTCCCCCTCTCTTCTATAATCGAGGACATGGCTGATTCTCCCACGTTCTTTATCGCGGTAAGTCCAAAATCTATTCTGTCCCCTGCCACACTAAAGCTAGCCAACGAACGGTTGATATTGGGAGCTAGAACCAAGATTCCCATTCTTTTGCACTCACTTATATATAGAGCCAGCTTATCCGTATTTTCTCTTTCCGAATTTAGGAGAGCTGCCATAAACTCCAGGGGATAGTTGGCCTTCAAATAGGCGGTCTGGTGAGCGATAAGCGCGTACCCAGTCGAATGAGACTTGTTGAAACCATAGCCAGCGAAATGAGCCATCAGCTCAAAGATTCGTCTTGCCGCAGAGGGCTCGATCCCACTGCGGCCGGTCCCCTCAAGGAACTTCTCCCTTTGTTCATCCATAAGCTTGGGCTTTTTCTTGCCCATAGCCCTCCTCAATATATCTGCCTCCCCCAAGCTGAACCCAGCCAAAACATTGGCAATCTGCATGACCTGCTCCTGATAGAGGATCACCCCATAGGTTTCTTTCAAAATAGGCTCCAGTTTGGAATGGAGATATTTGACCTCGCTGCGGCCATGCCTCCGGCTGATGAACTCATCCACCATCCGGCTATGCAGGGGCCCTGGTCGATACAGGGCCAAAAGAGCAATGAGATCCTCAAATTTCTGGGGTTTGAGCTTTCTCAAGAGATCCTGCATACCCCGGCTTTCTACCTGGAAGACACCCAAAGTTTCCCCACGGGAAAGAACCTGATAGGTTGGCTCATCTTCCAGAGAAACTTCATCCAGATCCAGCTCTTTCCTCTTGTTCTTCCTGATTAGCTCAAGGGCATGATTAATAACATTCAAGGTCTTGAGACCCAGGAAATCCATCTTCAAAAGGCCAATCTTTTCCAGAGAATGCATCTCATACTGAGTGGTTATCTCATCCTTGCTGCTTCGATAAAGAGGAGTGTAGTGAGTGAGCTTATCCGGGGCGATGACCACCCCCGCAGCATGGGTGGACGCATGGCGGGTTAATCCCTCTACTCTCTGGGCAATTTCAAAAAGGCTCCTCACCTTTTCGTCTTCCTCCATCAGCTCTTTAAGCTCTGAACTCTCCTCCAGGGCTATTCTCAGTTCCCTGTTAAACGGGATGAGCTTGGCAATCCGGTCCACTTTCCCATACGCCATCCCCAGTACCCTTCCGACGTCCCGCACCGCTGCTCTCGCGGCCATAGTCCCAAAAGTAATGATCTGAGCCACATTGTCCTGCCCATACTTTTGTTTTACATACTCAATGACTTCCCCCCTTCTCTCGTCCTCAATATCAATATCAATATCAGGCATAGCCGTTCTTTCCGGATTCAAGAATCTTTCAAAAAAAAGACCGTAGCTCAGGGGATCAATATCTGTTATCCCCAGTACATAGGCCACCAAACTTCCCGCCACCGAGCCTCTTCCCGGACCTACCACTATCTTCCTTTCCCTGGCGTACCTGATAAAATCCCATACAACAAGGAAATATCCAGCATATCCCATCTTCCTGATTATCTGGAGCTCCCTTTCCATTCTCTCGCTTATCTGGGGAGAGATCTCAGGGTAGCGATGAGGGAGCTTCTCTTCGCAAAGTTTCCTCAAATATTGATCAAGATCATACCCGGTGGGTGTCTGGTAAAGGGGGAGGTAGACTTTCCCCAGTTCCATTTTTAGACTACATTTATCAGCGATGGCAACAGAATTGGAAAGAGCTTCGGGGGTATGGGAGAAAAGCTCATCCATTTCCTGGGAGGAGCGAAAATAAAACTCAGAAGAGGAAAAACGGAGGCGGTCCTTATCTTCCAGGGTTTTTCCTGTCTGGATACACAGAAGAACATCCTGAGCTATGGCATCCTCCCTAGTGAGGTAATGGACATCATTGGTGGCTATCAGCGGAATGGAGAGCTCTCTGGACAGCTCAATCAGAACTGGATTAATTCTCTTTTGTTCCTCCAATCCTTGCGATTGGAGCTCCAGATAAAAATCATCCCCGAAGAGATCTCGATAGAACAAGCAGACCTCCTTTGCCTTCTCCAGGTCATCCTGGACGAGAAGCGAGGCGATTTCACTCTTCAGGCAACCGGACAGAGCCACCAGACCGTCACCTTTCTGGGAGAGTATATCCTTGTCCACTCGAGGGCTGTAATAGAAACCCTCCAGGTAACCACAGCTAACCAATTCCATCAAATTGCAATAGCCCTGCTTATCTTTGGCCAGGAGAGTGAGGTGATAGGCTGCTCCCTCTCCCTTCTGTTTCCTTTTCCTAAAGCGGGAGGCGGGAGCTACGTATACCTCGCAGCCAATGATAGGCTTTATTCCCCTCTTTTTGGCCTTAGTATAGAAATCTATGGCGCCAAAAAGATTTCCGTGATCGGTGAGAGCGAGAGCCCCCATATCGAATCGGTAGGCCTGATTAACCAGCTGAGAAATGGAGCAAGCTCCATCCAGAAGGCTGTAATCACTGTGGATGTGAAGATGATTAAACTCTTTCATGAGGGTCCCTTTTCAAACCAATCAAAGAAGGTGCGTATTCCTATCCTTTTTGCGTTAGTATATCTGCATTCCCCAAAAGCAAGGATTAGACCGCTACTTCCCGCCTGTCAAATATCTTATAAGATGATTCTAACCGTGTCAAACCTCCTGTCCTTCGATGAGGAGTGGGCTTAGTCGTCATGGCGGAGCCCTGTTTTTCTCCTCAAAGTCCTTGAGGCGTTCCCTGAGATGAGAAGATGAAAGAGGACCTCAAAGCTCCTATGGCGGGCCGGGCGGGAAGAGTCCCGAAGATAATTTGACAAAAAAAGAATCCTCGGTACAATGATCTCAAGAACCCCTTAAAATGAGGAGAAAAAGAAAAAAATGAAGAAAAAAATCTACCTTGTAGGAATTGAGGTTGCCTTGCTAAGCTTTATCTTTCTTTTCTCGTCCTTAGCGGCTGGGGAAGACGCAAGCAAGCAATATAGATTCGCCCACGGTCTTCTTGAAGAAGAGAAGTTCGGCCTGGCGGCCGTGCAGTTTGAGAAGTTCCTGGACAATTTCCCTGACGACCCAAACTGCGACAAGGCCCAATACGGTCTGGGAATGAGTTTCTGGAACCTGGATGACTACGAGAGAGCAGCCTCTGCCTTTGAAATTCTGCTGGCAAGATATCCTGAGACTGAGCTGGTGGACGAGGGCCTTCTTCAGCTGGGAGAAAGCCTGTCCAAGCTGGAAAACTATGATGAAGCTATTCCCGCTTACGAGAGGCTCATCAAGGACCACCCTCAAAGTGAATATATTCCTGAGGCTCTGTATTCCCTGGCATACGCCCATCTGAGGCTGGAGGATTACCCGGATGCCTTAAGAGGCTATCGAAACTTAAGGGACCGATTCCCTGGTTCCGAATATCTACCAGAGGTACAATACAGAATAGCCAATCTCCTCTATCTTACCAGTCGCTACGAGGAGGCCGAGAAAGAGTACTCCACCTTTATCAATCGCTATTCCAGCCCTGAATTCTTGGTTGAGGCTTATCGAGAAAGGGGGTACTGCAATTTTGAATTGGGCTCGCACGCCGAAGCTGCCGAAGATTTTGCGCGGGCTGGAGAGGATTTCTGGCGAGCTGAGGCCCTTTATCAGCTCGGACGATACTCGGAGGCGAGACAGGCGTACCAGAGAGCATTAGAGAAGTTTGAGAAAAAGTGGGAGGCATCCGCGCGCCGGGGCATCGCCTACACCTACTATGAGGAGAAGAATTATGCCAAGGCCGAGGAGACTTTTCAACAGCTCATCGAGTCCTTTGCGGAACCAGGATTTCTCCCGGAAGCCTGGACTCGCCTAGGAGATTGCTTCTACTACCAGAATGATATTGCCGGGGCCCAGAACGCTTATCAAAAGGTTATTGAGGAATACCCGGAAAGTGGGTATGTTGCAGACTCGCTGTATGGAATCGCTTACAGTTACCTCAGCCAGGAAGATTTTGACCAGGCTGCTGTCTACTTCCGAAAACTAAATCAAGAATTCCCTTCTTTTCCTCATGCTCTGGACGCTACCTTCCAGTTGGGTGAGGCTTATCTTTATCTTTCAAAATATGAAGATGCTCTCAAGATTTTTCAGAAGGTAATTGATCAAGCTCCCCAAGATCCCCTAGCCGCCTGGGCTCAGCATGAAAGGGGCCGGAGTTATTCTGAGCAAAACGATTACGAGGCGGGCCTGGAAGAGTTTGGAAAAGTCATCAACAATTATCCTGAGTCTCAGTGGGTAGACAACGCTTACCTGGAGATGGGACTTGCTCTCTTCAACCTCAAGAGGTTCGAGGAAGCCATCCAGAAATACTCTCAGTTAGCCAAAAGCTTCCCTATGTCCATATTTACTCCCGCTTCCCTTTATCAAACAGGTGTGTGCTACTTTAAATTGAACCAGCACGACAAGGCACTAGAGGCGTACGAGAGACTTCTCAGTCGTTATCCCGGGAATGAGAACGCACCCCGTGCTCAGTATGATATTGGTTGGATCTATTTTTTCCAAAAAAGATTTCAAGAGGCGAAACTAGCCTTTAGGAAGCTGATCTCCCAGTACCCAGAGCAAAAGGAGCTTCTTGCCGATGTCCGTTATCGCATAGCAGATTCAGATTATAATTTGGGGAATTATTGGGAGGCCCTGCAAGGCTTCCAGCTCCTGACCAGGGATTATCCGGAGAGCGGTTTTGTTCCCTATGCCTTGGATAGAATAGGCGAAACATACCGGAAACTGAAAAAAGATGAAGAGGCCATCCTATCCTTCCGCACCGTGGTACGCGAATACCCGGGGTTTGAAGAAGTAGATGCCGTTCAATTTAAGATAGCCGAGTACTTTTATAACCAGGGAAAATATGGAGAAGCCTTGCCCGAATTCCGCGTGCTCATCCGGAACTTCCCCCAGAGTCCTCATCTTCCCAATGCATATCTTTTCACTGCAATCTGCTTTGATGAGCTGGAGAGGCTCCCGGAGGCCTCATCATACTATGCCCAGTTCATTCACCTTTTCTCGGAGAGCCGCATGAGAGGCGAGGTGTACTACCGATGGGCGAGATCTCTGCGCAGTCAAGGTAAATTCGAGCAGGCTCTCACTTATTACGATGAAGCTCTTAGGTTGAGCAAAACGGAGATTTACTTAGAATCTTCCCTTTACGAGAAGGCTCTTTGCTATGAAAACCTAAAAGATTGGGAGAAGATGGGGGAAACCTCCAAGGATTTTGTGAAAAGATTTCCCCAAAGTAACCTAGCGCCTCAGGCTTATCTAAAACTGGCCAATTCCTTTTTCTACCGGAATCTTTTTGCTGAGGCACGGGCCAATTACGCCTATGTCATAAAAACCGCTGAGGAAAGCGAAGTCTCGGTGGTAGCGCAATTCCGGATGGCAACTTGCTGGTTTAATGAAAAACAGTTTGAAAAGGCCATCGTTGAATACCTGAAGGTGCCTTTACTTTACCCGCAATACAAAGAACGGGCCATTGAAGCGCGTTTTAACGTAGGGCTTTCCTATGAGGGTCTGGGCAAGACGGTGGAGGCAAAGAGCGAATATGAAAGAATTCTCCGGGATCTCCAGGAAAAAGGTCTGAATGGGGAGTGGACAAAAAGAGTAGGGAAAAGACTCGAAGAGCTCAAAGGTAGCTAAAATGAGAAAAACAATCGTTTCGGTAATGATTATTCTTGGTTTGTGTAAAGCTCTCTGGGGACAGGAAGGACAACTTCCAACCGAACTTCCCATTGTGGTGGTTAAGGGGACAGATAGATCTTATCTACATATCGTACGCCCAAAGATACTTGCGCATATGGGCCATCGGGGAGAAAAGGAGCTTTCCTTACCTCCTCGCGAGGTCTGGGGAGAGAAATCATACCACCGACCTCCTTCTGTACCTGGTCTGGAAGTAAAACCTTCCCCAGTAATTCCCTGGATAAAGAGTAAAGGGCCTTCTCCTCCTAGGCTGCTTCACGTCAGCCTTTCCACACCCATAATCCAATATGCTTATGCACCCCCAGGCTATCCTATCAAGGCTATTTCCGTTATGATTCCCGCAAGCGGCACGAAACTGCCGCTGGCCATCACGGTACCTACAGGAGCGGCGATACTGCCGCCATCCATTATGGCACCAGGAAAAGGAGGAAAGCTTTCCCTGCTCAAAGAATCCGAGTTGCTGGAGAGGTCTTTTCCTCCATCAAAGGAAGAGTCGCCCTTCCCCTATCTCCATTTTTCTGCCTCGGCAGGCTCTTATAATAATTATGGGTATAGGATGGACTATGGTAGAAAACCAGAAAAAAATGCCTGGGTCTTCACTCTAGGAAGGGATTATTCTCCTCGGCGGGTAGAATACTACGAGGAAGAACTAGGTCGAGATGAGGATATGGCTGCAATAGAGTTCACTAGAGACTCCGGGGAAGATGGAAGAATCCTTCTGGACCTCGGAGGACACCAGGTAAAACTGGATATGCCCGATGGGACTCAGAGAGTCAAGAACAAAATTGACATAGGGGGAGAGCGGAAAATAAAGGGGGAAAGAAACCAGTTCAGAATTCAGGGGTGGGCAGAAAGAACACAGATAAAGACTCAGGATGAGGTAGAATATGAGGATGTGGCTATGGGGACCAGGATTTCTCTACAAATGTTAAGAAGTCCTTTAGTGGGAGGACTTCAGGGTGAGACAAGTACTTCTTCGGGTAGCACTCAAGCATACCTCTTCCTGGCGGGACACAACGTTACCTTGAAGGACATAAAAGGGCTCGCCCTCAACATAGAGGCAGGACTCAAGGACATCGGGGGCTGGGGAACAGAATTTTTGCCCCAAGTCGAACTTGCCTACGATATAACTCCAAGGTTAAACATCCGGCTTAATGGACAGAGGGAGTTTGGTCTGGCGCGATTCTCCGATTTATATTTTAGTCGGGACTACGTCATCATAGATGAAGATCTCCCACCCCTAAGATCCTGGGGTTTCGGAGGGGGTTTCACCTACAGTCCAAGCGAGACCTGGGACGTTTCTCTAGTGGGTTTCCTGGACAGAGGAGATAATCTTGTCTGGAATTGGGACGGTGCGAGTTCCCTTATGAGACCCCTTATTCGAGATATCCTCCTGAAAGGGGGGAGGCTAAGTTGGGTGTTCCACCTCAATGATGTTTTTGAGCAGGAACTGGGCTATACCTATCAAGAAGTAGACAATCAAGACGACCCGGAAAAAATCGTACCAGGCTACCCTGAGTCTTCCGGAGAGCTTTGGTTAAGATGGAAACCAGGCAATTGGCTCATAGAGGCAGGAGGAGAGATCGAAGGGGAAAGATACTACGAGGAAAACCTCGAGGAGCTCCTACCTTTTGGCTATAAGGGAAAAGTTAAAGTTGGAAGGAAAATCGGCAAAGGTGGAGAGTGCTGGATAGAGCTTCAGCTCAACGATTACTCTCCCCTGGAGAACTTCTCATTACCTGACCAGAAGGTGTCCGTAGGAATTCACATCCCCCTCTTCTAGACTCTTCAGAAGAGGTCCTCCCCGTGTAAGGAAGACTTAAGCCTAACTGTCCAATGTCCCTTCCCTCTATTTTAGCCAGATAAGCCGTTATTGCTCCCAGGCGTGTGCTTACCTGAAATTTCACGGGGACATTTCCTTCTTCCTGGGAGATCCATACGGTGATCCCGTTACCTTCACTGGCTTGTAGGTATCTGATGGCAGAGAAAGTGCCAACATACGTCGAAATTTGCTCAACCTCCCCCACTTGAACCTTGACCTCTTTCACTTCAGCGGAGTCTGGTCCAGTATCAATAAGAAAGATAGAAAATGTTTCCCCCACAGTGTGATCCTGGGTGCGGAGCCAGTATATGAGGGAGACGAAATCCAGGATGGGAAAAGAAACTTCCCGCGTCCACCTTTTTTTATTATCCTTATCTTCAAAGAGAACCTTCATGCTGTCCATATCTACCTCAACGTCGTAGTTTCGAGAGTACCTCCCCTCCCGAAAACGAATCCTAGATCGAACAGAATAGAGAGTATCGGTGTCGGCAAAGCTTTCTAGCTCATCGTTTATGTAGTAGAAAAAGGAAAAGAATCTGGAGCTTCTGACAGAAGAGAAAAGAAGATAGGTCGAACGTCCCCTAA
>JAUWAK010000071.1 GCA_030602105.1 Candidatus Aerophobota bacterium
ACATAGTAGACCGCCTCCTCTGTACTCTCAAGAAACTCCCAAAACTCCCGCGCTGTGCCCTCTTCTTCCCCGGGGTTCCGAGCAAGGAAGTACCGATACCGAAACTCACCATCTTCTTTGGTAAGGAGGCCGAAGAGGTAAACCAATCCGCGAGTAGGATCATCTTCTATGTCAAAATATATTTCCGCCGATGCTTCAGGGAAAGAATATCCCTTCCGTATGAGTGGTTTTCCATCTACAACCACCTGGGCCCGCTGTTTCATTCGAACGAGGGATTTTTGGCCTACGCCGGGGATCTTCAAGGGAGGTTTGAGGTACTTAGAAATGTCCATCTCAGCAAGGTCTCTAACCTCCCTGAGCCCTACCTTCTTGAGACGAAACTTGCTTTTACCTACAAAGAAAACGGCTGTTGGATCGCTTGTCTTATCAACCCAAGCTCGGCAGTGTTTGAACCACTCACATTGAAAGCAGCGACCACCCAGGACAGGATCAGATGTCTCTTCTCCTTGGACTAGTTTTTGGACCTCAGCGAGTGCCTGACTGAACTCATCCTTGAAGCTGAGAGGATCGAATTCTTCAATTTCTCCTTCCACATTGATAATACGCCCGACGCGAGCAGTATATCCCTGAACCCACCCCAGGAGCATTTGATAAAAGAGAATTTGGAAGGCATAGTGTTTTTTGAACTTGCGGTACTTACCATCCCTTATCTCCCAGCCTCTACCGGCTTTGATGTCTATAGGCTCGTAGTAGTATGAGCCAAAATTGGAAGATGCACCAACGTGTCGGAGCAGCAGGTCCGGACGCCCGACGTAGAACCCGTACTTCAGGCAAGCCTGATAAATGAGTTCGGCACCTTCTTCCATATACTGTCGAGTCTCAGGCCACGCTTCTTTGACGCTCTTTTTGCTGAGATCCACCACCTTCTTGTCACCCAGACTTTCAAGATATTCCTTTTCAGTCTGAAGGCCCTTCTCCCAGAGGAGCTTCACAAAAAGGTTCACTTCGCTCTTTTCTTTCGGGTCACCATTACTATCAAGATAGACCCGATGAGCGCACTTTACGTAATTGTAGAGATCTGTGGCAGTGAGTTGTTTCTTAGCCACCGGCAGCTTCTGCGATTCTTCTTCTCTCGATCTGGAGTTGTACCATTCCTGGCAGGTACGAATGAGCTTTCAGAGGAAACTCTCCTTTATTCTTATCTCCGTCGGTATCCCTACTGTCCCGACTACCAGACCTCCACAGTAGTTGGCAATTTGGGCGCACCTTTCCAGAGAATACCCTCTCAGAATCCCGTATGCAAATCCACCCAGGAAAAAGTCGCCTGCACCTGTAGGATCCTTTTCGGGTACTGGTCTAGTAGGTATCTCGAACTCCTTGCCCTTTTCCATAAGGCTACAGCCATCCTTCCCCTTCGTTAGTAGCACGATGACCTTTCTTGATATCTCCTTTACCTTCACAAATTGGGCTTCTAGTCTGTTTAGCCTTAGGAAATCGATCTTGGGGAGCACATCGCAGAATTCTGTGTTGGCTAAATCAACATGATAGACTCTTTTCTGGTGGTCTACCTTTCTAATGAGTCCCTGCACATCACAGAAGGTAATCTTACAAACTGAGGATATCCTCTCGAGGGTGCCAGGTAGAACTTCTCCGATGACTCCTGCAATGAGACCGATCCTGGATTCAGATTTAATATCTTCGGGGAAGATGGCCTCACAAATGTTCTCAACTTCCATGACTCTCTCACTGCTCTGGTAGCGGTGGACAAAACAGGTAGTTGGCTTTGTCGCTACCAGAGGTTCTTGGCAAAGCTGGGTGAAGTACCTGAAGTCCGGGCCAACCTTGGAAACTATGGCATAATCCAGCCCAGGGAAGTTCTCCTTCGCCTTGGCCCCTACTGCCCTGTTCAGACTCTCTAAGAGTCTGGATATATACGGGGGAGGTCCTCCCAATCTGGAGAATGTTCTATCTTCCCGGACGATGATATCGTGAGTGGAATGTCCAATCACGAGTATATCCAGCATCTCCTTGTACATATTACTCCCTTGTTCAACTTCTTCGGATCAGCCTATTAATAGTGTTTTGGTTGGAACGGAAGCGCCCACCCATTTGCAAGAGTTCGATCCTATTATACGGCAAAACTCTCTCACTGAAAAGCCGAGGCGGGAAAGGGGCCAGGAGATCGGTTCCGGGATATTGCAGATAATCTCATCACTGGGGGTGTGGAGAATGGAGCTTGCGGTGGGCCCAGGCTAAGACCTCCAGGCGGGTAATCAAGAGGGAGCCTATTTTCAAGGTTTTGGCTGCCCCAAAGGCGACTTCTTCTGTGCCCTCTCAATCTTGGCCCATGAGTCCCGTAAGGATACTATGCGATTGAATACCGGTGCTCCATCGCGTGAATCAACGGAATCGACGCAGAAATAACCCTGTCTTAAGAACTGGTATCTAGTTCCCGGTCTTGCACCTGCGAGAGTTGGTTCCACCAGGCATGAAATGAGTTTTTCTAACGAGTTCGGATTTATGTTAGCCTTGAAATCAAAGCCTTCCTCTACGTCGTATGGATCTCTTTTTGTAAAGAGATGATCGTAAAGGCGTACTTCAGCTTCCAAAGCGTGAGTCGCTGAAACCCAGTGTAGCGTCCCCCTTACCTTGCGCCCATCTTGCGACCAGCCACCTCGTGTTTCTGGATCGTACCTGCAATGCACTTCAGCTACTTGTCCGGTTCCCTTATCCTTAACTACCCGTTCGCATTTGACATAGTATGCGTGTTTTAGCCGTACCTCACGACCCGGGGTCAAACGGAAAAACTTTTCCGGCGGATCTTCACGAAAATCGTCTTGCTCAATATACACTACACGTGAAAAAGGAATTTTCCGTCTCCCCATGCTTGGATCTTCGGGATTATTCTCAGCATCTAACTGTTCCACCTTACCTTCCGGATAATTGTCTATGACCACTCGCAGTGGACGCAAAACAGCCATAACACGGGGAGCGCGCAGGTTCAAATCCTGGCGGATGCAGTGCTCGAGCAGTGCAATATCAACCACACTATTACTCTTAGCTACTCCAATGCGCTCACAGAAGTTTCGAATTGCCTCCGGGGTGTAGCCGCGTCTGAGAAAGCCTGATATTGTAGGCATCCGTGGATCATCCCATCCGCTGGCATACCCTCCTTCAACCAGCTCCAGAAGCTTTCGCTTGCTCAAGACCGTGTGGCTCAGGTTTAGACGCGCAAACTCAATTTGCTGTGGATGACAGTTAACTTTCAGTTGGTCAAGTATCCAGTCGTATAGCGCGCGGTTATCTTCAAATTCCAGCGTACAAATGGAATGAGTAATGCCTTCGATGGAATCCGAAAGACAATGGGCAAAATCGTACATAGGATAAATGCACCATTTATCACCCGTTCTGTGATGCGATTCATGTTTAATTCGGTAGAAGACTGGATCCCGCATATTCAAATTGGGAGAAGCCATATCAATTTTTGCTCGAAGCACGTGGGAGCCGGCCTTGAATTCGCCTTTGCGCATACGCTCGAACAGGTCCAGATTCTCCTCAATAGAACGAGTTCGGTACGGACTATCTTTGCCAGGCTCAGTCAAGGTGCCTCGGTACTCTCTGATCTCATCTGTTGTCAAGCTGCAAACATACGCCTTGCCATCTTCTATTAACTCAACAGCATACTGGTATAGCTTGCCAAAGTAATCGGATGCGTAGTAAAGGTGGCTCCCCCAGTCAAATCCAAGCCATCGGACATCCGATTCGATGGATTCGGTGTATTCGGTGCTTTCCTTGCTGGGATTGGTATCATCGAAGCGCAAATGACAAACACCAGCTTTGTTCTCCAGGGCAATACCAAAATTAATGCAAATGGACTTGGCGTGTCCAATATGCAAATAGCCATTCGGCTCCGGTGGAAATCGGGTCACGACTCGGCCGTCGTTCTTGTTTGCCCTCAAGTCTTCCCTAACAATATCTCGAATAAAATCAGACGGAGCTTTACGGTCCGCAGCACTCATGACTTCTTTTCTCTCCTCAGTTAACTTTCATCCTCCATCAAGCAAACCCCTCTCTTCCCAGAGAAACCAGTCGCCCGAATCTTCAAGGTAAGAGTGCGTATTTTGCAGCAATTGATAATGCTGTTTTTCTTCCTCAATCACCCTTGTGAAAAAACGCTTGAGAGGAGAATCCTCGGCTTTCTCCAGAGCGCCCTGGTAAGACTCAACGCTTTTTGATTCCATATTCATGCCAATTTTCAATGCCTCCAACTCATCAGGATTTGCCGCAATTCTTTCTTTGATTTCATCTTTGAGGTCCTGAAAGATGGTCTTGATTTTCTCTCTGGGTGACTTTTCCTCAAAGACTCGACTAGAACCTGATAACTTAAGGTCAGTGAGGATATCCTTCAGGACAGCCAGGTGCCTTTTCTCGTCTTCAGCAAAGGACAAGAACATTCTGCTGCCAAAAGGATGAGAGCATTTCCTGGCCGCTTTTTGGTAAAAATCTATACCGTCTTCCTCCATCTTAATAGCTGTCTTGATGGCCTTAGAAAGATTGTTCATTTTCTTGTCCTCGACTCGTTATAGTTTCTCGAACATAGCTTTTTCTGCCCCACACTCAGGGCAGACCCAATCAGGGGGCAGCTTCTCAAAGGAAGTCCCTGGTTCTACCTTATTTTCTGGGTCACCCTTTTCCGGGTCATAAATATAGCCGCAAATTGTGCACTCCCATTTTTCCATTCTGGTCCTCCTCCTGGAATATGAGCTTCTGAACGCCGTCCTCATCCTCATCTTAGTCGAAAACCTGAAGATGTCAAAAAAAGACAGGGAACTTGATTGATTTTGAATATTGGCTACCATAAGGCCAAAATCAAAGTTGTGGCTGTTGGAGGCGAAGGGAAACAGTAGTATTTCACCCCTCGAGACATGAAGGTGCTAGGTTTGTTTGGAAGTCCCAGGCGAGGAGGCAACACCGATCTTTTGTTAGAAGAAATGCTAAAAGGAGCTGAGAGCCGGGGCGCCAAAATTGAGAAGATCTTCCTTTCCGATTTGAACATCTCAGGCTGTCGAGAATGCCGCAGTTGTGAAGCAACTGGAAATTGCGTGGTTCGGGATGAGATGCAAGAGATCTATCCTAAACTCATGGAGGCAGACTACATAGTCCTGGCTTCCCCTATTTTCTTTTACGGAGTTACGGCCCAGGTGAAAAGAATGATAGATCGGTGCCAGGCGCTCTGGGCCAGAAAGTACATTTTGAAGAAATCCTCGGTGGAGAAAGGAGACGCCAAAAGAAAAGGATGGTTTCTCTCCGTGGGCGGGTCTCGAGGAGCAAAGATCTTCGAGGGAGCGATCCTTACGGTTAGATACTTCTTTGACGCTTTGAATGTTGAGTATGCCGGCGAGCTCATCTTTCGGGGAATAGATGGCAAAGGAGCAATCAAAGAACACCCGAGTGCTCTCAAAGAAGCGTTCGAGGCTGGCCAGAGGCTAGCTACAACCTGGCAGCGCAGAAAAAAATATATGTCTTGACCACGTCTAACATATCACGGAGACTCTTTGAGGCCTCATAACCACCATTGCTTTTCTGGCAGGAGTCTCGGTTTCCCTAATTCTAACCCGAAGCATCCTTTTGGCTTTCAGGAAGATGACTTAGAAGTAGTGGTGATAACCTTCCTC
>JAUWAK010000089.1 GCA_030602105.1 Candidatus Aerophobota bacterium
GGCATCTTTTCATGTTGAGATAATGCCCGAGACTCTGAAAAAAACTAACCTCTCCGGGTTGAGAAAGGGAAGTGAGGTAAATCTGGAGAGGGCTCTAACTCTGGCTGATAGGCTGGGCGGGCATCTGGTAAGCGGAGATATCGATGGAGTGGGGCGAATAAGAGAGGTAAGAAAAGGGCAAGGTCAGACTCTAATGCGAATTCAGCCTCCTTCTCGACTGATGAGATATATAGCCCCCCACGGTCGTATTGCTGTGGAAGGAGTAAGCTTAACTATAGCCGGGGTAGCCCGGACAGAATTTTGGGTTTACCTCACTCCTTTTACTCTGGAGAACACTACTCTTAATTCAAAGAAAAAAGAGGATCTACTCAATTTGGAGGTGGATCTCATTCCTAAATACCTGGAGAGAATCATTCAGGAGGGGAAAGGCGAGGAGAGGGGAGTTGACGCCAAATTCTTGAAAAAAGCGGGCTACTAACGCCGTACCTGTTTCTGCATTCGAGACACATCAAAGATTGAAGCTTCCCGCCAAAAGAGGTGTAGAGATGGAGTTTAATTCTGTGGAAGAGGTTATCTCCGATCTTAAGAAAGGCAAGATGGCCGTTGTGGTGGATGATAAAGCAAGAGAGAATGAAGGGGATCTCATTATTCCTGCTGCCAAGGCCAGCCCCCACATGGTAAACTTCATGGCCAAACATGCCCGAGGATTGATCTGCGTGGCTATAACTACGGATAGGGCCAGACAATTGGAACTCAGTCCTATGGTAGGGGAGAATACCTCTCTTCATGGGACTCCCTTTACCGTATCAGTAGATGCCAAGCGCAAGACCACAACAGGAGTATCCGCCTATGACAGGGCCAGGACCATAAAAGTGCTTATTGATCCCAAGACAAAAGCCGGGGATCTGGCAAAACCTGGTCATGTTTTTCCCTTGATCAGCCGTGAGGGAGGCGTGCTGGTGCGAGCGGGCCATACGGAAGCATCCGTAGATCTAGCCAGGTTAGCGGATTTTTATCCAGCAGGCGTCTTGTGCGAAATAATGAGTGAAGATGGGCGCATGGCCAGACTTCCTGAGCTTGTCGACTTCGCAAGAGGGCACAATCTAAAGATGTGCAGTCTGGCTGATATCATCCATTATCGCTGGAAGAAAGAGAAACTGGTAACCAGAGAGGCTGTCACTATTCTTCCCACTCCTTATGGAGAATTTAAGCTCATTGCCTACAGAACCCACCTGGAGGGCCGCGTTCATCTGGCTTTAGTCAAAGGAAAGGTGGACGGTAAGGAGGATGTTCTGGTAAGGGTGCATTCTCAGTGTCTCACCGGTGATGCGTTTAAGTCCCTGCGCTGTGATTGTGGACAACAATTGGAGGCAGCTTTAGAGAAGATAGGAACCTCAGATGCTGGAGTTATCCTTTATCTAAATCAAGAAGGTCGAGGTATAGGCCTCCTTAATAAGCTGAAGAGCTACACTCTCCAGGATAGGGGAATGGATACGGTAGAGGCCAATCGAAAACTCGGTTTTAAGCCTGATCTTCGAGACTATGGTATTGGAGCTCAAATTCTGGCTGACCTTGGACTTCACCGCATCCGCCTGCTAACTAATAACCCTCGCAAGATTGTAGGCTTAAGAGGATATGGTCTGGAGGTGACGGAGCGAATTCCCCTGGAGATAAAACCGAACAGAGCTAACAGGCCTTATTTGGAGGCTAAGCGAAAGAAACTCGGACACCTTTTGAGGATTGATTCTTCCGGGGACTAAGTGGTAGAATTCGTCTGCTCAGAGCATCGGAATCTTGAGAATCCTTGTGATCGAAAACTAAGGGATGACTGCCTGGTGGCCGAGGGGATCTGCCTAGCAAAGGGACAATATCAGTGGGAAGAGGAGGATCTATGAAAGTCTTGAAGGGAAAGATAACAGGAAAGGGCTTAAGGTTTGGTATCGTAGTTTCCCGATTTAACGAGTTTGTCACCGGCAAGCTCTTGGAGGGAGCCTTGGATGCACTAACCAGACATGAGGTCAAGGAAAATGATTTGGAGGTAGTCTGGGTTCCCGGGTCCTTCGAGATCCCGGCATTGGCTTCTCGTCTGGCAGCTACGGGACGATTTAGTGCCATCCTGTGTCTCGGAGCTATCATCAGGGGAGAGACACCTCATTTTGAGCTCATATCCACACAGGTGGCCAGGGAAATCTCTTCTCTCTCCCTGAGGGAGAAAGTCCCCATAATTTTTGGGGTAGTGACAGCTGACACCCTGGAACAGGCCATTGAAAGAGCAGGGACTAAGGCAGGGAATCGGGGTTGGAATGCGGCTATCTCCGCTATGGAGATGATTAGTCTGTATGAGCAATCCCCAAAGTAAATGGACATACGGAAGCCTGGCAGGAGGGGAAGCTGAGAGCTTTTCGGGAAGCTTACCTTGTAGGCACTATGCTCAGGAAAGGCGAGTTACCGCAAGGGAAGCTCTAGGGAGAGCGGTCAGGTTTCTTAGAGAAAGAGAGATTGAGAGTCCTCGGCTTAACGCAGAGATTTTTCTTGGTCATGTTCTAGATAGACCTCACTCGCATCTATATTTTGAGTCTCACCGGCTTCTTTCCATCTCTCAGCTCGCCAAGTTTAAAAAACTCACTGTCAAACGCTCCAGACATGAACCTCTTTCCTACCTCATAGGGAAGCAGAGTTTTATGAATCTATCCTTTATGGTTAACTCCAAGGTCTACATTCCGCGTCCAGAAACGGAAATCCTGGTGGACGCGGTCTTAAAATTACTGAGGGACTCTTTCCTGCATGCCCACAGGCGACCTCTAATTATTGATTTAGGGACAGGTTGTGGAAATATTGCCATGTCTCTAGCCCAAGAGATGCCAGAGGCGATTGTCTATGCGACAGATATCTCCGGAGAAGCCCTGGAGGTTGCTGCCCACAATGCCCAGCTGCACCATCTTGAGGACAGGGTTGTTTTCATCAAAGGAGACCTCTTTGACCCCTTGAGGGAGGAGGATCTTGAGGGCAGAGTGGACGTGATTATTTCCAATCCTCCCTACGTGGCAACCCGCGAGATAGAGAGTTTGCCGCCGGAGGTAAGAAGGGAACCACGGATTGCTCTGGATGGAGGGAAAGAGGGACTGGAGTATTATCAAAGGATTATTCCTCTCAGTTCCCGGTTCTTAAGGAGAGGGGCCCTTCTGGCTCTGGAGATAGGGCATGGACAACTCGAAAAGATAAGGCATATGATAGCCTGCCAGGAAGATATGGAGCCTGCCGGGATTGTTAAGGACTACAAAGGAATTGAGCGGATAATACTCACAAAGAAGAAGGTGACAGGGGAGGAGTGATTTGCTCTCTAAGAGGCATGCATCCCAGGAAGGGGAGAAGTTAGAGAGACGAGTTAGCCTGGTAGCGATAGTGATGGTGATTTGTCTGGCAATTCTTCTGGTGAGAGTCGCCTGGCTCCAGCTGGTAGAAGGGGAAAGGTACTTTCTTCTCTCCAAGAACTCCCGTCTTCGGCTCCTTCCCCTTTCTCCTACCAGAGGGATTATTCTGGACAGGAAGGGTAAGAAGCTAGCTGGAAACGAGGCTCGTTTTTCCTTAGCCGTAGTTCCTTCCAATGTAGCTGAGCTGGACGAACTCATCAATGATTTGTCCAAGGTAGTCCAGCTGGACAAAGAAGGGGTGAGGAAAAAACTTCTTTCCGCCCCTAATCCCTTCCGCCCGGTGAGCTTGAAGAAAAACCTGGGTATGTCTCTGGTAACCTTCCTTCTGGAAAGAGAGGAAGATTTCCCGGGAGTGGTAATTGTGACTGATCCGCTGCGTACTTACCCTTTTGCCGAAACAGGGTCTCATCTGGTTGGGTATGTGGCAGAGGTCAGTCAAAAAGAACTGGTCCTTTCCTCCTCTTTCGGCGTAGAGATGGGAGATTTGGTTGGGAAAATGGGGATAGAAAAGGTATATAACCGCTATCTTCAGGGAGAAAAGGGTGGCCGGCAGATAGAAGTCGATGCTCATGGAAGGCCCCTGAGGACAATCTCCGAGGCAGATCCCCTCTCCGGTTATGACACTTATCTTACCATTGACCTTGAAATGCAGAAGGTAGCCGAGGAGGAGCTGGGTGCCAGGAAAGGGGCGGTAGTGATAGGAGATCCCCACACAGGGGAAATTCTCGCTCTGGTCAGCCACCCCAGTTTCAATCCTGGCCTTTTTTCCCGTGGTCTATCCCGAGAGAAGTGGGAAGAGCTGAAGAATAATCCCCAGGATCCCCTTCAGAATAGGGCAGTAAGAGGGGAATATCCTCCTGCTTCCACCTTTAAAATAGTAGTGGCTATGGCTGCTCTGGAAACTCATCGCATAGGAATAAAAGATACCTTCTTTTGCCCAGGATATTATCAGGTGGGCAACAGAGTCTTTAAATGCTGGAACGAGTATGGCCACGGAAGAATTGCTCTTAGGGAAGCTATTATCGAGTCTTGCGATGCTTATTTCTATCAATTGGGGCTAAGGGTGGGAGTTGAGAAAATAGCACACTTTGCTAATTTATTTGGAATGGGAGAGCCTACGGGAATAGATCTTGCCTCGGAAACGCAGGGCCTTGTTCCAACTCGTGCCTGGAAAAGGGAGAATAGAGCTGATTCCTGGTATCATGGGGATACTGCCAATTTGTCTATTGGTCAAGGATACATTTTGGCTTCACCACTTCAGATGTTCAGGGTCATTAGTGCGGTGGCCAACGGAGGATATCTAATTAAGCCTTATCTGGTCAAGAGGATAGTAGACGTTCGCGGCAAGGTGATCAAGGAAAACTCTCACCCCTCAAGAAAGAAGATTGGTCTTTCGAGTTCTAATTTGAAGTTTCTCCAGAGATCCCTGGCAGGGGTGGTGAGCGAGGGGACAGGATGGCGGGCCAGGAATGAAACGGTGAGTATCTCCGGGAAAACAGGGACAGCTCAGACTGCAGA
>JAUWAK010000150.1 GCA_030602105.1 Candidatus Aerophobota bacterium
TTGATGAGGGTTCTATTTGGGAGAGCGCAATGTCTGCCGCTCACTACAAATTAGACAACCTTGTATCTATCGTGGACAGAAATGATCTGCAGATTGACGGTTCTACCGAAGAGGTCATGAGATTAGAACCTCTTGCTGATAAATGGAGAGCCTTTGGATGGAATGTTATGGAAATAGACGGTCATGATATGCGTGAGATTCTAACCTCTTTTGTTGAGGCGGAGAAGACAAAAGGAAGACCAACGGTAATAATTGCCAGAACCACCAAAGGCAAAGGTGTATCCTTCGCTGAGGGTGTAGCGGGATACCATGGCATATCTCCCAAAGACGGTAGATCAGGAGAGGAATCATTAGATAGAGCACTGGAAGATATAGGAGATCCCAAATTCACCAAAGAGAAAGTGGATACACTTTTAAGAGTAGCCGAGAATTACCAGAGAAATATAGACAAAAAGATGGAAACTTGCATGCCTAGGTTCAGCAGAAATTATTGGTGGAACTTAAGGGATAGGATGAGGGTCAAGATGGATGCTACCAGGAATGGCTTTGGCAGAGCTATAGAAAGATTGGGTAGTGATGAAAGAGTAATTACCCATGGGGCTGATATTACGGGATCCATAAGGATGAGTGATTTCTATAAGAATCATCCGGAGAGGAAAAATAGATTCTTCAGCATGGGTATAGCTGAAGCTAATATGGCTCTGGTTGCATCTGGCCTGGCTAAGGAGGGCAAGATAGCCTTTATTGGATCTAATGGGGTTTTCGTAACAGGGAGAAATTGGGATCAGTTAAGAACTACTGTATGCTATAACAACTTCAATGTAAAGATTGCTGATGCCCATGGTGGTATCTCGGTAGGACCAGACGGAGCTACTCATCAGGCACTGGAAGAAATCAGCAATATGTACTATCTACCTAATATGCATATAGCTGTGTCCTGTGATTCAATTGAAACAGAAAAGGCCACCCAGGCAATTGCTCTTGTTGCGGGACCTGCAGTTGTCAGGTATGCAAGAGAGGCAACTCCCCTGGTAACCACCAAAGACACTCCTTATCGGTTTGGAGTGGCCAATGTAATAAGGTACAGGGGTGAGGAGGAAAACTTCATAGAGGCATTTGAGATAAAGCTTTCCACTGATTATAAGTTAGAAAATGAGGATCTAAGCATAATTGCCTGTGGACCTATGGTTCCGGAGGCAATGAGGGCAGCTTATATTCTAAAAGAAGAATATGGAATAGAAACCAGAATATTAGATGTACATACAGTCAAACCAATTGACAAGAAAGCACTCATAAAGGCAGCAGATGAGGTTGGTATCATAGTAACAGCAGAGGAACATCAGGTTGGTGGTTTTGGAAATATTGTAGCGGGAGTGATAGGACAGGGCAAGAGATACAACTCGCCATTATTGATGGATATGATTGGAGTACCGGATAAATTCGGTGAGTCAGGTGCATCGTGGGAACTAATGAAAGTATTTGGACTAACCGGCGAGCACATCGCAGAGAGAGCTAAAAGGCTATGTGACAGGTCTTCTTGACAAAGCAGTTAAACTGGCTATTTTTTATGAGGAGTTCAGGATGAATGAGGCATTAAAGCGAGCCGAGGTTTTAGTAGAAGCCCTTCCCTATATTCAGAGGTTTTATGGGAAAACAGTGGTGGTGAAGTTGGGAGGCAAAGTCATGGGAGAAAAGCTGAGTAGGGATGTGGCTAAGGACATCGTTCTTATGAAATACGTGGGTATAAAACCAGTGGTGATTCACGGTGGAGGAGAAGCTATCTCGTCGCTGATGAGGAGACTGAACATAAAACCTCGGTTTATTGAAGGAAATAGAGTTACCGACCAGGAGACCATGGATGTGGTGGAGATGGTTCTGGTGGGAAAGATCAATAAGCAGATTGTCTCCATGCTTAACCAGTGTGGGGGCAGAGCAGTGGGTCTAGAAGGCAGGGACGGTCAGCTTATTGTAGCCAGGAAGAGAGAGGACAAACCTCTGGGACTGGTAGGAGAGGTAGAGGAAGTAAATACTACCTATGTCCAGATTTTACAGAAAGAGGGATTTATTCCTATTATTGCTCCGGTAGCCGTAGACAGGGAAGGATCAGCTCTCAACATAAATGCCGATACAGTAGCTGCCGAAGTAGCCAGCGCTCTCAAAGCAGAAAAACTCATCTTTCTCACAGATGTAGAAGGTATCCTGGGAGGTATATCCAATAGAAAGAGCCTCATCTCCACCATAGCTTTGAAACAGATTGAGGATATGCTTGTCCAAGGAAGAATCGAGAAGGGAATGATGCCCAAAGTTAAGGGCTGCCAAAAAGCTCTGGAAGGAGGGGTTAATAAAGTGCACATTATTTCTGGAAAGCTTCCCCACTCCCTCCTCCTGGAAATATTTACCGACAAAGGTATTGGAACCGAGATCACTAGATAATGAATTTTGCCCAAGGTGGTTGTATTTTACTAGAAATATGCTATAATGAATTCGCAGGCTGAGGAGAGGGAGTAGATAGAAGTTTTATTAAGAGATAATTAAGCGGGAGTAGCTCAGGGGTAGAGCATCAGCTTCCCAAGCTGAGGGTCGCGGGTTCGAATCCCGTTTCCCGCTCCAGGGCAATAGATGATTTCGGGGGAAAGTGTTCTTTTGGCTCGAGGTTCTTCTCTGCGCCTGTAGCTCAATTGGATAGAGCAACGGACTTCGGATCCGTGAGTTGGGGGTTCGACTCCTCTCAGGCGCGCCTCAAACTGCCAGGAGAAACAATTATTCTCTTAATTTGGAGTTTTTCCTCTATGTCTTCATCCTAGGGGGTGGG
>JAUWAK010000156.1 GCA_030602105.1 Candidatus Aerophobota bacterium
AATATCCCTAATAGCTGCTCCCGTTGCAGAAGTAACCACTCCTACGGCTCGGGGAAGGTAGGGAAGGGGGGATTTGCGCTCAGGGTCAAAATAGCCTGCCTTCTTAAGCTCTTCCTTGAGCTGCTCAAATTTCAGATAAAGAACCCCTCTTCCAACCGATAGAATCTCTTCCACATAGAGTTGATACCTGCTGCGAGCCCCGTAGACTCCTATGTTTCCCCTTGCCACTACTTCCATTCCGTCACTCAGAGCTAACCGTAGGCTCTTTTTCCGACTCTCGAACATGACACAGGAAAGCAGGGCATTTTCATCTTTCAGGGAGAAATAAAGGTGACGGGAGGAAGGTCTAAAATTGGAGACTTCACCTCTCACCCATATCTGCTGAAGATCCCTGGACCCCTCAATCAATCTTTTTATACGCGTAGTAATCTCGGCTACAGAATAGACATGGGGCAATGGCATTTGTCTCTTCTTCCAAGGAACGCTTTCCAGACGGCTTAGAATATCAAAGTCTGGTGCATTGTCAAACCAGGACAGCTCCAGGGTTCCCTTGATCCTTCGGAAGAACGTGAGTTTTCAGAAACAGTAGGGTAAAAGGTAGGACCAAACCATCTCGAGTGCTTGACAGACCTAATATGGCTCGTATAATCAGCCAAGTTGACCGGGTGTTCCTTTGGATAAGAGAGACAAGCAGATTCCCTGTCATGAGAACAACAGGTGGAGATGAAAAACCTATGATGATGAAAAGCTATAACGTGATAATAATTGGGGCAGGGCCCGCAGGCTTAACCGCAGCCATTTATGCCCAGAGGGGGGGCCTTAATACGTTAGTTTTGGAAAAGCTAGCCCCCGGAGGCCAGACCCTCATCACAGAAAGAATAGAAAACTACCCTGGGTTCCCGGAAGGAGTCTCTGGCCCCCAGCTTAGCAACCTAATGCAGAAACAGGCCAAGAACCTGGGGATGAAATACGAGCAGCAAGAGGCAAAGGAAATTCGCCTGTCCGGGGACAAAAAAATCGTTACCACTGACTCTGGCAAGGAATACAACGCCCTGGGAGTAATTATCGCCACCGGAGGAGAGCCAAAAAGACTGGGCGTGGAGGGAGAAAGAGAGTTTACTGGCCGCGGTGTATCCTACTGCGCCACCTGCGATGCGCCTTTCTTTAAGGATGAAGAAATACTTGTAGTTGGAGGGGGCGACACTGCTGTAGAGGAAGCTCTCTATTTAACTAAATTTGCCAAAAAGATTCATGTTGTCCACAGAAAAGGCATGCTGAGAGCACAAAAGATCCTGCAGGAAAGGCTTCTCAGTAATCCAAAAGCAGAAATAATCTGGAAATCGAAAGTTACCAAGATTTATGGGGAAGGAAAGGTCGAAGGGATTTTGCTTAAGGAGCTGGAGCGGGGGAAACTAAGGAGCCTCGCCTGCTCAGGAGTATTCATTTTCATTGGCCTTAAGCCCAATACTGGCTTCCTGGGAGATCTAGTGGAACTAGACAAAAACGGATTTGTGAAAACAAACCCGGATATGCAGACCAGCGTCCAGGGTATCTTTGCCTGCGGCGATGTACGAGGGGGCTCCTTTAAACAAATCATAGCAGCCTGCGGTGAGGGAGCTTTGGCTGCTCACGCCATAGGGAGACATCTGATGAGACTGCAAGGGACTGAATAAAAGTAGAAAATGCGGGCAACAAAGATAATTCCTTTTTCCATCATTTTCCTCTTGTTTGCGGCATGTTGGCTCATCGCGAGTCCTAGCAGGGCTGCGGATTATCTACATGTCACCGAGAGTGGTTTCACCACTCTGTCCGCAAGTACTCGAGCCATGGGAATGGGAGGGAGTTTCGTAGCAGTTGCCGACGATTACGGGGCCTCCACTCTTAATCCAGCCGGGCTGGTACAGCTCACCCAGCAAGAAGTAGGAGCTATGTACAGTGATCTCTATGGACTTGGCCTTCTGGCCTACAATTTCCTCTTCTGGGTGGTGCCTCCCACCATCATGGGAGCGGGAGGAATTAGCTGGGCACATCTGTCCAGTAATCTTGAGCCGGAGAGATGGGACTACGATATGTTCTCGTATTCCTACGCACGATTTATCTCTCGGTCCAAGTCACCTTCCGATCAACTAATCAGCTCCTGGGGGCTAAACTTGAAGTACCTAAAACAGACGAGTCCCTGGGGACGAAGTAGTGGGTACAGTATGGATCTTGCTTATTTCATGCGAAGGGGAAAGGCCTCCCTGGGGATCAACGTTCAAGACCTCATCTCAGTGAACCGATGGAGCACTGAAAGAAGAGAATCTATCCCTATGAATGTAAAAATTGGCACGGCCTATAGATTCAGCCCTCGCCTTCTGGCAGCTGTCGACTTCGATGTCTCTGGCGCAGATTTTCTGAAGGGCGCTAAATTGGGAGGAGAATGGTGGATAACTCCCAGCTTTGCGGTGCGAGCGGGTATGAGCAGCCTCATCCAGAAAGATTCCTTTTTGACTTTGTGTTCCGGGATAGGTTTTGACTTCCCTCTGGGGAAACTAAGAGAAAAGGGAGCAGTTAAGTTTGACTATGCCTTCGCCTACAATGGAACACTGGGAAGTACTCACCGATT
>JAUWAK010000045.1 GCA_030602105.1 Candidatus Aerophobota bacterium
CTGAAAGAGATTGTTTCCCCCTGGAAGCTGGAGTGGGGACCTCCTATAAAGGCTACAGTTGAGGAGGCGTCTTGCGACGGCTGTGGGGACTGCGTAGAAAGCTGTTTCTATGGAGCCATCAGCTTGCCGGAGGGCGTAGCCAGCGTTGATTCCGACAAATGCGACGGCTGTGGATTGTGTGTGTGGGTGTGTCCATCCAAGGCTGTAGCCATGGAAAGACAAAGGGTTTGAAGCGAGTTCTTATGGACCAGAGGAAAAGTAGCCTCGGAGACGTGCCTGATACCATCAGGAAAGTATTCATCTGCGAGAGAGAAGGATCTTTGTTCTTTCCAATTTCGAGGCACATTTTTCCGAAGTGACATTCGGGACATGCTTGCCGTCGAAGACGGGAAGAGGGTTCCTGTGGAGCAAGGGAAAGTTGTGCCTCGGTATTCTTGACAGAATGGTTTTCGCGCTATATTCTGGTATACAGTCTTCCAAATATACCCAAAAAACATGTGTTGACGGCGGGGAAATCAAAGCAAAGGAGGTGAGGAGCGAGCCAAAAACACAACGAACTGGGTAAGATTGATCAAGTTGACAAAAGGAGGGAAAGATGTTTAGAAGAACCAGAATCGTGAGGAGAGTGCTTGTCGTAGGCCTAAGCCTGGCTCTCTTGGCAGGTCTGAGTGTGGGGGTAGCCCGAGCGGAGGAAGTTCGATTTGGTGTTCTTACCTCTCTGAGCGGACCTCTTGGCACCGAAGGAAAACCCTGCTTCGAGACCATCCAGTGGACGGTTGAGGAGATAAATAAGTTTGGTGGGCCTTTGGGCATGCCCATAAAGCTTTTTGTAGCGGACACTGCTACTGATGTAGAGAGGGGAATCACCGGAGCGAGAAAACTTATCACCATGGACCGGGTCATAAACATTATCGGACCTTCTTCCAGCATCGTGGTAGCGATCATGAAGTTCTGTGCGGACAATGAAGTTCCCATAATTTCTCACTGGTCTGGCAGCACCAGGCTCACCACCTCAGGTGGAGAATATCAGTTCCGTACGTGCCCGGATGACTATTTCGAAGGGGAAGTGGCTGCGCGATTCATGTGGGATGAAGGTTTCAGGAAGGCAGCTGTTATTACTCTTGACACCGAAGATACCATTAGCATCTCTGATGCCCTCAAAAAGCGATTTGCGGCAATGGGAGGTGAAGTAGTGGTGGACGAGATGGTTGTTGGAGGGCAGACTACTTACCGCACGGCTGCGAGAAAGGTACTGGCCAAGAGACCGGATGTGCTCTTTCCCGCTATAGACCTGGATACCCTCAAGATCGTCTACCGGGAACTCTACGAAATGGGGATTACCTTCACCGTGGTTCTAGCCTCTAACGCTGTCCAGCAAGCTACCATGGACATCGTCGGCGCTGACATCCTGGAGGGAGTCTACGGAGAAAAGCCAGCTAATGCGCTGGGATCGCCAGGTTATGCGATTTTCGAGCAGAAGTACCGCGAGCACATGGAGGATGGGATGGTTGGCTGGTTCACCCCGAACATGTACGATGCGGTGAATCTGATGGCTCTGGCTGTGGAAGTTGCTGGGGAGGCCACGGGAAAAGGCATCTCAGAGAACATCCGAAAGGTAGCCAATTCTCCGGGAATTAAGGTCTATAGTTACGCTGAGGGCCTGGCTCATTTGCTCAGAGGACACGAGATCAACTACGAGGGAGCCTCCGGATCCTGCGACTTCGATGAATTTGGTAACGTTTTAGGCTATGCTAGAATACAGCAGGCAAAGGGCGGACAGTGGGTTGACATCAAGTTCTATTCCAGTGAGGATTTAGCTGAAGCTATAAGGTAAGGGATTGCATAGCTTTGGTTCGGCCAGGGCCATTTGGAGTCCTGGCCGAACCTTTTTTTCTCTTAAGTGAGGAGTCCGGACAGCCGAGTATCGGAAGGAACAGAGGGAATGTGAGGGAGGGGTAAGGAGACAAGGATGCTTACCATCTTGCTCCAGCACACGGTTTTTGGGATAGTAACCGGCAGCATACTGCTTCTAGCAACCATCGGTTTCTCCATGATTTATACCACCAAGAGGTTTTTGTGTATATCTCATGGTGAACTCCTCACCATAGGAGCTTATACAACCTATATTTTCCATGTCTTCTTGGGCTGGAATCTTCTCTATTCAGGTGTCATAGGTGTAGTTATCACCTCGTTAGTGGGTCTGGCCATTGCCAGGGGGCTATATGAACCTATGGAGCGGCATGGCCCACTTGTTCTTCTTTTCACCTCCGTGGGGGTCACTTTTTGTCTTCATGGCATATTGGAATTCATTGCTGGCCCCAGCATAAGATCTTTCCGTACTCCTATTCTTCCGTCTATAAGGGTGGGAGGCATTCCCCTGATTACTATGAATGAGATTGTTATTATTTCCATCGCCATGGGTAGTATTGTCTTCCTCCATGTTGTACTAACTCGAACCAGGATTGGTAAAGCTTTCCGGGCTATGGCTAGCAATGTGGATCTGGCGATGGCGAGGGGGATTGATACTGCTCGAATTTCCATGTTTGTCTGGATCTATGCTTCGGCCATGGCGGCAGTGGCCGGAATTCTACTTGCCTTGGTAACGTCGGTGAATCCTGATCTGGGATGGACTCAGATTCTGATCATTCTGGCTGCGGCTATCCTGGGTGGACTGGGAAGCATCTACGGAGTTATGATTGGAGCTATCCTCCTGGGAGTAGTTATGGATGTGGGCGTAATATTCTTTCCTTCGGGCTACCGGGCGGCTATTGCCTTTGCACTTATGATTATCGTGCTGCTGGTGAAACCTAAAGGTATTTTTGGGGGTGAATAAGAATGGGTGGAGACTGGGCACTTTTTCTGGCAGGAGCAGTATCGTTAGCAGGGATATATGTTATCTATACCCTAGGATTGAATATTCAGTTCGGCTTCACCGGACTGGCTAATCTAGGCTATGTGGCCTTTTTTGCTATTGGAGCCTATGCTTCGGTTATCCTGAGCATGCCTCGTCCTGGGCCTGATGTAGCTTACATTGTAGGTTATGGTCTGCCCATGTGGGCAGGAATGATCGGTGGGAGTCTGGCAGCAGGTTTTTTTGCCCTTCTCATAGGAATACCTACCCTGAAGATAGGGGAAGACTATTTCGTGGTGGTGACCTTCGCCTTCTCGGAAGTCTTAAGGTATGTCCTCATCAATGAGAAGTGGCTCACCAATGGTACTACGGGCTTCTACGGCTTGGAAAGGCCTTTTGGCAAATTCTTTAGTGGTCGTAATTATGAGTTTTTCTTCTTGTTTCTTATTGTGGTGGCTGTGATCATAGCGTACCTGGTAATGCGAAAGATCTGTAATTCACCCTTTGGTAGGCTGATGAAAGGGGTGCGGGAGAACGAGCCGGTCTGTCTTGCATTGGGAAAGAATATCTACCGGGTGAAAATGAAAGCTTTTATAGTAGGGGCTATGTTTGCCGGATTTGCCGGGAGCCTGTACGCGCGGTATACCACCCTGGTCGTTCCGGAGATGTTTATTCCCTATTTTACGTTTGTGGCTTGGCTTTCCCTCATGATCGGAGGCAGGGGTAACAACAAAGGAGCCATCCTGGGGTGTTTCATATTTGTACTGGCCGATCAATTCACCTTATTTGTCCAGGCCTCGGCAGCCTACGCTGTTAGATTGGCCTCACTGAGGGCATTCATCATGGGGGCTTTGTTGATTATAGTTCTCAGATGGTTGCCAGCGGGGATACTCAAAGAAAAGAAAGTCACCTACAGATAGAGGGAAAAAGATGCTGGTAGTTAAGGAGATACACAAGAGCTTCGGCGGAGTCAAAGCTTTGAGGGGAGCGTCGTTGAAAGTGGAGAGAGGCTCTATTGTTGGATTGATAGGCCCCAATGGCTCAGGAAAGACAACTCTATTTAATGTAATCTCGGGATTCTGCCCTAAGGATTCAGGGCAGGTGCATTTCAAGGGAGAAAGAATAGATCATCTTCCTTCGTATGAGATTGCTATGAGGGGACTCTCCAGGACTTTTCAAACTAGCCGAGTCCCCAGAGGAATGACAGTCCTTGAAAATATGTTGCTTGCTTACAAAGGACAAATTGGTGAGGGGGTTTTTGGTGCTCTATTTAGAGGGGGTCGGACTTCAAAGCAGGAAAAAGTCAACCTCAAGAAAGCCCTCAGTATTTTGGAGCTGCTCGGACTTAGAAACTCACGCGACGAATATGCAGGTGATCTTTCAGGAGGGCAGCAGAGGCTCCTTTCTCTTAGCAGAATACTGGCATCCAGTCCGGAGCTCATTCTTCTGGATGAACCGACTGCCGGGATTAATCTTACCCTTGTCACTGAGCTATTGAAGCTCATCAAACACTTTCAGGTTGAAGAAAGTAAGACCTTTTTGATTGTGGAGCACAACATGAGGGTCATTAGTGAGATATGCGATATGGTATGCGTGCTTGTGTCAGGAAAAGATATAGCTTGTGGGGAGCCGGAAAAAATTCAAAAAGATGAAAGAGTGCTAAAAGCATACCTGGGTGCTGTCCAGAGAGATTCAAAAGAGGATCTTGAATGAGACTGATGGAAGTTAGCAATGTATTTTCAGGCTACGGAACTACAGAGATTTTGCATAATGTCTCTATTCATGTCGATGAGAGTGAAGTAGTGACTATTATTGGACCGAATGGAGCGGGAAAGTCCACTCTACTCAAAACAATTATGGGCTATTTGACGCCTTTTGATGGGAAGATTTTGTTTCAGGAAAAAGAGGTAACCAGATTGAGGGTGGATGAGAAGGTAAAGAAGGGAATAAACTATGTCCCCCAGCTGGATAATGTCTTTCCTCCGCTTACCGTGCAGGAAAATCTAGAGATGGGTGGCTATCTTCAGACTAAGGAAGAGATGAGAACAAGAACCGGAGTGATGTACGGACTTTTTCCTGTGCTGCAAAAAGCGAAGAATCAGAAGGCGGGCACCCTGAGCGGGGGGGAAAGAAAAATGCTGGCTATAGCAAGCGCTCTCATGCTAAAACCAAAGCTTCTTCTTCTCGATGAACCGTCAGCGGGACTCTCCCCGGCAGCAAGTTCTTGGATATTCGACGAGATTAAGGAAATTCATGCGGCTGGCACTGCCATAATCATAGTAGAGCAGGATGCCTACCAATCCTTAGCTATCTCAAATAGGGGTTATGTGCTAGCCATGGGGCAAAATGAATTCGAAGGCAGTGCTGACAAAATTCTAGGTGATGAGAGAATACTCAAAACCTACCTGGGTGGCTAATTCCTTCTCCGGACAATCAAACGTGATCCGAGTTCTCTGTGGAGTCCTCGGGGAAATCCTCCCGGTTGATTCAGTCGGCCGAGCGAGACAAAGGACAAAAACAGGAGCCGAAATTCCTGAGGGATGCAGACATGAAAAGAATTTATGTGGAAGAGAGTCTTTGCAACGGATGCAGGAGATGTGAGCTGATCTGCTCTTTCCTTCAGACCGGTGACGAGTATAACCCCAGACATTCGAGGATCAAGATACTCAAAGTCGAAGAGGAGGGATTAGATATCCCCATAGTTGACTGCGACGGAGGAAGATGCAGGGAGGAATCCGGGGGTGGAGAACCTGCCTGTGTTAAGCATTGCCTGCCAGGAGCTCTCATCTTTGCGGAAAGAGACCAGGTTCTAACTATGCGAAGGAGACAGTTAGCTGAAAAGGCCAAGAACCCCGAGTTTAAGGTTAGAGGATACTGGGTAGGGAGGTAGCCAAATGTGCGGGTGGAGAGGCACTATTCTGAACGTAGATCTCTCGTCAGGGAAAATAGACAAAGAGAAACTTCCTGAAGATATGGCTCGGGATTATCTTGGAGGAAGGGGATTTAATATCAAGACACTTTACCAGGAACTCGAACCTGGGGTGGAACCTCTTAGCCCGGAGAATATCCTCGTATTTGGCACAGGTCCCCTCAACGGGACTCCTTTGGGGTGCGGAAGGATGACCGTAACCACCAAATCCCCGCAGACAGGTTTTTTTGTGGAAGGCAACAACGGTGGTTTTTTTGCCCCTGAGTTGAAATTTGCCGGGTACGACATAATCGTCATTCGGGGAAGGGCCGATAAGCCTGTCTACCTCTGGATTAAAGATGAGAAGGTTGAAATTAGAGACGCCTCTCATATCTGGGGCAAGACAACCTGGGAGACGGATCGGATTATTAAGGAAGAATTAGGCGATCCAGAAATTCAGTTAAGGTATATCGGTCCTGCAGGAGAGAATTTGGTCAACACCTCCATTATTTTGGGTAATCTTGCCCGGGCAGGAGGTAGAGGCGGAGCGGCAGCAGTGATGGGCTCTAAGAATCTCAAGGCTATTGCTGTGAGGGGATCCGGCGGCGTGAAGATCGCCCGTCCTAGAGAGTTCCAGGAAGCACTTCTGGAGATATGGGAAGATCTGGATGTAGATGGGTCCAAAGACCCTTTCACCAGGATTTGGGGTCTCTATGGAAGTCCTATTGTTCTTCGTATTCAACAGGAGTATGGCACCCTGGCCACCAACAATGGTCAGGAGGGTGTGTTTGAGAAAGTAATGGACATTTCTGGCGAGGAGTTCCTCAAGAACTATGTAGTTAAGCCAAAAGCATGCTTTTGTTGCCAGTCGCCCGCCTGCAGTCACTGGTGTGAGGTAAGAGACGGTCCCTACGCGGGTACGAGAACCGAGGGAATCCAGGCGGGCTCAACCGAAGCCCTGGGGAGCTATTGCGGAATCAGCCATCTTCCGGCTATTATCAAAGGCCATGCCCTCTGCAATGAGTTGGGGATCGGGATGTTCTCTACCGGAACTACCATTGCTTGGGCCATGGAAGCCTTCGAAAAGGGTATAATTTCGAGTAAGGACACGGATGGACTGGAGCTAAGATTTGGCAATCATGAGGCTATGCTCCAGCTCATAAGAAAGATAGCTTACAGGGAAGGTTTTGGGGACCTGCTTGCTGATGGGGTGAAGAAGGCATCCGAGAAAATAGGGAAAGGCTCTCAGGATTTTGCTCTTCATGTCAAGGGACTGGAGTACACCGCAGTTGAGCCGCGGAGCTCTCATGTCGCTGCCTTGATGCATGCAGTTAATGATCAAGGGTCTGATCATACTAGAGCTTATCCTCCCTATCCGCCTTCGCCACAAGCTGTTCCACAAGAGATCGTGGAGAAATTGCCCTTTGATCTGAGGAAGGCATCCGACGATTCCATACCGGATGAGAAAGGAAAGTTCCTGAAATGGCTATTTGATTCCCGGGCTACTCTCAACTGTCTTGAGTTTTGCCTGTTTAATTCCCGGGCTAGGACTTTCGCTGACTTCAGACCTTTTGCCAAAGCTATCACAGCTGCCACGGGTATGAAATTCAGTGCCGATGATCTCATGGAAGTGGGTGAGCGAGTCATAAACTTGGAAAGATCTTTCAATGCAAGGGAAGGAGCCGGAAGGAAGGACGACACTTTGGCAAAGAGATACCTTCAGGAGCCTTTTTCAAAAGGAGGTAAAGCTGGGTTTCTCCCTCCTCTGGAGGAGCTGTTGGACCAATATTATGAAGCCAGGGGATGGGATCCAGAAACGGGTGTTCCGACTAGAGGTAAGCTGGGAGAACTGGGATTAGGGGAGGTAGCCGACCAGCTGGAAACTCTGGCAAAGCAAATGCAAGGCAAGCATGATGGCAAAGATTAATCTCAAGTACATTGCTCATTTTTCCCTCTTGACCGGGAAGCTGGAGGAAGGGATTGAAGTAAGGGAGAAAACGACCGTAAGTGATCTTATTAAGCGACTGGAGCAAAAATATGGCGGATTCGAAGAAGCCCTCATAGATGAGAAAACAGGAAGACTTAATTCCAGAAACAAGGTAGCGATTAGAAAAGCAGGGGGATGGACCGAGAATATCACCACTTTGGAAGGGCTCAATATGGAACTTTCCGACGGCGATACCCTTATATTCTGGTAGATTTTGCAGTCTTGCTTGCGACCTCTCTTTGTGCCGGGAGACAAGGGTGTGAGGCAAAAATGAATAAGCTACATATGAGGAGAAAAAGATGGAACTCGCGGATAAAGTAGCCGTGGTGACAGGCGGAGGGCGGGGTATCGGCAAAGCTATCTCGCTGGCACTGGCCAAGGAAGGATGTCACATTGTTGTTGCGGATGTCAGTTCCCAGCTGGCGGAGGAAGCCGCTGGCCAAATAGAAGACCTCAGAGGTGAGGCTCTACCGGTGAAGTGCGATGTTTCAAACAGAGGTGAGGTAAGGGAGATGGTCCGGATAGCTCTTGAGAAATTCAATAGATTGGACATATTGGTAAACAACGCAGGTACAATGGGGGTGGGGAAGACCGAAGATATGCCAGAAGAAGAATGGGATAGGGTGCTGGACATTAATTTGAAAGGAGTTTTCCTTTGTTCACAGGCGGTCATAAAATCCATGAAGAAGAATGGACGGGGCAGAAT
>JAUWAK010000036.1 GCA_030602105.1 Candidatus Aerophobota bacterium
CGCTTGAACAGCCGCTCCTACCGCCACTACTTCATCGGGATTAACACCCTTGTGAGGTTCCCTTGCAAAGAGATTTTTCACCGTTTCCTGGACCTTGGGCATCCTGGTCATTCCTCCTACTAAAACCACCTCCTGGATATCAGAAGGCTTTAGCTTGGCATCAGCTAGAGCCTTCTTGCAGGGCCCAATGGTCCGCTGGATCAAATCCTCGGTTAACTGCTCCAGCTTGGCCCGGCTCAGAGTAATATTGAGATGCTTTGGTCCTGTGGCATCAGCAGTAATGAAGGGAAGGTTTATCTGAGTCTCTTTGGTCGATGAGAGCTCGCACTTCGCCTTCTCTCCTGCTTCTCTTAATCTTTGAAGAGCCATTCTATCTTCTCTTAGATCAACACCATTTTCCTTCTTGAAATTATCCGCCACCCAGTCCACGATCTTCTGATCAAAGTCATCACCACCAAGATAGGTATCTCCATTGGTGGAAAGAACTTCAACCACCCCTTCCCCAATATCCAGGATAGAAATATCAAAGGTGCCCCCTCCCAGATCATAAACAGCTATTTTTTTCTCGCCTTTTTTGTCCAATCCATAAGCGATGGATGCAGCGGTCGGTTCATTGATGATTCGCTCTACCTTGAGACCTGCAATGGTTCCCGCATCCTTGGTAGCCTGTCTTTGTCCGTCGTTGAAGTAAGCGGGAACAGTAATGACCGCTCTGGATATTTTCTGTCCCAGATACTCCTCTGCCGTCTGCTTCATCTTCTGCAAGACCCGGGCTGAGATCTCCTGGGGCAAAAATTCTCCCTTGTTTACCTTAATCTTTGCCCGACCCTCAGAATCCTTAATAATATCATAGGAGACCTTTTTCTTAGCTTCTGCGACAGCCGCTTCCTCGTATCTTCGTCCCATGACTCTCTTGATAGAATTAACGGTATTCTGGGAATTGACCACCGCCTGCCTTTTGGCAGGATCACCCACCAGCATTTCCCCCTTATCTGAGAAGGCAACGATGGAAGGAGTTGTCCTGCCCCCCTCCTGACTGGCTATGACCACAGGCTCATCTGCCTCCATCACCGCCACACAGGAGTTGGTGGTACCTAGGTCAATACCAATTATCTTTTCACTCTTTTTCTCAGCCATAAATTCCTCCTTTATCTTCACCCAAGATTTGTTACTTCTCGGGAGTCTCGCTAGACCGCTTGTTCACCTTGACTACAGCGGGTCTTAGAACTTTGTCATTAAGAATGTATCCTCTGCGCATCTCCTCTATGATGAGATTATCCGGATATCTTTTTAAGTCCGCAGTTCCCACGGCCTCGTGAAGGTGCGGATCAAACTCTTCTCCTTTTGCCTTAATTGGCTTTAACCCCTGCTTTTTTAGCAGGTCCCTCATCTGATTGAAGATCATTTTCACTCCCTCCACAAAACCGGAGAAATTCTTCGATTTTTTGGCCGACCCTATGGCCAGCTCAAAATCGTCCAGAATGGGAAGGAGCTCCTTAATAAGATCCTCCGCGGCAGACTCCTTCAGGATCTCTTTTTCCCGTTGGGTGCGCTCTCTGTAACTTTTAAGCTCCCCCTTCAATCGGCCCAGGTAGCCCAAATACTCCCTAGCTTCCCTGTCCGTTAGCTCCAACTCCTTTTCCAGATCCTTTAGTCTCTGCTTGAGGATAGAGACTTCCCTCTGGGCCTCGGTAAGTTCAGCTTCGGTTTCGAGATACTTAGCCTTGTAACTGACTCTCTTTCCCTTAGTTTTTCCCATTCCTCATCTCTCTGTATCGGCAAAAATTAACGGGACAGCCTGTGGCTGTCCGAATAGAGAAAAACCCCCTCCGGGAGGGAGTGTTCAGCATGAACTTCTCCAGATTAATTCTATACAAAATCGCCCCCCTGTCAAGATTATTCAAGATTTCCGGGAGACGAAGGTGGGAAAAGAGAGGACTTCCTCAATATGTTCTTGAATGTCTTATTTTACAAAATCTTGGATTGACATACCGTATTGCTTCCGTTAGAAAAACTTCAGACCATTCGAGCGGTTTCACGTAGGGAAAGAACTTTGACCTAACTATCGGAGGGTACCACATATTTTGTGGTTTCTATTAACAACTTATAGAGCTAGTGCTCTTCTTAATCTTTTGTCTAGTTCTGTTTTAGTTTGACTACTTACTTCGCCAATTTTTCTACGTACTAACCTTCTGCTTAGGGTTACAATCTTAGCCATTCTGAAAACCGACTCTCCTTTTAGACCAGTACCCTGAAAGTACCGTTCTGATTCTTTGATTACGAAGTCAGTATCTTTAACCTGAAGAGGCACTGCAGAGGATATAAATGCCAGAATTATGTCCTCTTCGTTCGTATTTATAGAATCATTTGAGATAACTACAGCTGGGCGAACCTTTGTGGTAGTCAAGTCCGTGAAAGGAAAAGAAACTAGTACAATGTCTCCTCTATTCAATACTTTCTCCATCCGTCAAGGAATAGATATCTTCCCGAGAGTCAGAAAGAAAATCAAAACTATGTCCCGCCCGGGCTAATTTGGCTAACTCGATAGAAGTCATACCTTCCCCATTAATATCCTCTTGCTCATTCTCCGTACTTGTTCCTTCCTCATTCCATCCCAAAGGACGAGCGGTGATTTGTTCTTTGGGAACATATACGTGCGTCATTCTATAATACACCCCCCTTCATTCATCTTTTTGCATTATATTGAGTAAGGAAGTTAGTTACATTCTTTACCAAAAACTCTCTTGTTATCGACAAGTTATCATGAATGACCGATAGATTATCGTTAGGAATAGGCCTCAGAAATCGGCCAGTATTTTCCAACCAAATCTTGGTTATATCTGTTATCCTTGATTCTATCTTTACGTTGAAATCATATAACGCTGTTGACGTATGAGGGAAGTAGAATCTCAGCCCCACTGCTTGAGTAGGGCGCTCAAAGAAGGACAAGTTTTTTGGTCGAAAGCTACAAACCATGTTGCCAATAAATTCCCTTGAATCGTTGACTGGTTTGGGAGTCGCTAGGAGTCTGATGATGCAAACCTGGGAAACAAATATGGGAATCTTAAACGTTCTTACTACTTTTTTGCTTATTGTTTCCACTCTTCGCCAATAAAGTTCCAGACCTCCAGTAGTAAACTGGCCATGAACAATGATTTTGTCTCCTCTTATGCGGTATCTTGTAATCTCTTTTTCCTCGGGGAGTTGAGAAACAAACTGGACCCCATCCGAGAACTCTTTGCACTCGGTTAGACTAAGAACCTCACCCAGTTCTACATATATTCTTCTCAAAGAAACCTTATTAAGAATCTGTGGGGGATACAGTAATTCCGTTATGTACCCTAAGTCTGTAATTGTTTCCGGATTCATGGTTTTGTTTCCTTGAACATACAGAACATAAGCTCTTTCCTTGATATTACAACGTTCCCAGTTCCTGTCAATTTTCCTTTTCTTCAGGCTATACCGTCGCCTGTTTCAACTCCAAATCAAACATATTGCCGTCGAAATTACAGTCAAATGCTTTTGTGCTTCGCTTCTTTTGGTAAACTTCTTCGGACCGCACCGACTACAGCTGTACTACGTTTCTTACTGTATGCGGGGGATAGTTCCGTTATCTAAAGAACAGCTATTTTCCCCCTGGAGTCTTTAGCTACATAAATATAGATGCCTCTTGCCACTCTATCACCTTCCTCATTTCTGCCATCCCACGAAAGTTTGCTCACTCCTGCTGTCTCAACCAGAGTCCTTACCAGGTCTCCCGCGGTGGTGAAAATTTGGATTCTCGCATACGGAACCAAAGCTCCCCAGAAGGTTAAGCTCGCATGGCCAGCAAGAGAGAATGGATTAGGGTAAGCTACTACCCTACTAGGGATAACAGTTACAATTATCTCTACGGTTTTGGTTCCCCCGTTGGAAGTAGCAGTTATCGTTCCGGTATGGGGAGTAAGGCTTTCCGCCAGTCCTTCGGTTTCGACAGTTACAGAAATGGTGTTATCATTTCCTTCAAAGCTACTCGGGCTTACAGCTATCCAATCCCGGTCTACGCCGAGATTCCCACTCAGTGTGCCTGCACCCACATTATAGGCCCGAAAAGTCATTGTCCTGGACGATCCTTTCCCTAGCTCGCCAAAATCCAAAGAAGAAGGGTCAACCTCCAGAAGAATCGCTCTTATCACTATTTTGTGCCCTTGAGACCATCCTGACTCTGCATCATAGCTGTCCTTTGCTTTCACTTTCACGTAGTAGGTACCTTCGCTTCCCCAGGAGTGCGACATAGTGGCAGACTCTCCACTCCCGACCAAAGACGTCCAACCAGACTCGGTCCCGTCGTCCCAGCTAAACTTAAAGGCAACCTGGTCCCCATCGGGGTCGGTGGTAGTTGCGCTGAAAGTGTAGGAGACATCACGCATACCGCCATCGGGTCCTGAGGGAGATGAAGGAGTAGCCGGGGGCTGGCCAATCACGATCTCATGTGCCCCGGACCAACCTGACTCGCCGCCGTAGGTGTCCTTCGCTTTTGCCTTAACCTCATAGGTACCCTGGCTAGACCAGGAGTGGGACATACTGGCTGAGCCTCCGCTGTTAACGAAAGATGTCCAACCAGACCCCGCCCCGTCGTCCCAGCTAAACTTAAAGGCCACCTGGTCCCCATCGGGGTCAGTGGTGCTAGTAGTGAAGCTGTAAGAGGGTCCGTGGGTGCCTGTATCTGGTCCGCTCGGAGATGAGGGAGTATTGGGAGGTCGATTTCCTGACTCGGGATAGATGTATCGGATACCATCTATATCATCCTGGTGAAGGCTTCTTTTCTTGGTCTCGCCAAGAGACCCATAGCCGTACATGGTTTTCTCCGTATCACCAGCCCCATACAAATCTCCCAGAACCAAAGTGTGTCCAAGCTCATGAGTCGCAATGTTTTGAACATCGTATTTACCCGCTTCTCCCGTTGATGACCAGGTGAAATCATCCTCAAATACAATGTCAAATTCAACTAGTCTTCCCGTAGACGGATAGTACCAGTAATAACATGTCGCTATGGAACCACCGGTACTGCCCCACAAGACTACATTGTGGCCATCGAGGGTCGGGCCGGTAAGGGAAGTCGTTCCCATGTATGTTTCGGTGAAGTAGCTACCGCTAACATTCTCCCATGTCTGATAGCCCGCTCGGACGGCGTCAAACTCTCCGGTGCAGTCGGCCGTTCCATTTTGATTCATCTCCCAGGTAACCGGTAGATCGCTATCGTACCAATGGGTTCCATCGTATTCAAAGGCAGATAGCGGTGTGGCCAGAATGGCGGCAATACCTACCGAAAGAGCAAGGATTATGATGAAGTGAAGCTTCCCCATGATAGACTTGGGACCTCCTACCCTGAACCGAAGAGGTGTCAAAAGCCCAAATATCGCTCGTCTAGATGTCATTGGCCGGCTCCGGCTTCCTTCATGATTTCTTTGATTTGACTTACGAAGCTATCCAAAGGAATTTCTCGCCCCAGAACCTTGTTCTTGGCCCTCCCGTCCTCCACAGTGTACTTTCCCTGAAATAGGCCCACAACTCTGAAAATAGTGGGCCTCTCCTTTTTAAGAAATAGGAAAACCTGCTCGCCTTCGCTGAACTCTGGCATATTCGAAACTTTGAGGCCTATGTCACCTACCTCGCCCCCCGGTATCTTTATTATGATCTCTTCGGATTCCCCTATGTCCGAGAGCTTCTTGACATAGTCTCTGGCCGAGATGGTCACATAGGTATAGATTAGCGTCCTATCGGCATTCCATCGACTTTCCATGCTCTTAACTTCTCCAATTAGGATAGAATCCGCCTCATACGTTAGCTCTTCTATATTCCTTTCTACCATCAGGGCAGTTCCCTGGGTCCCAAAAAATCCACTGGCTAGAGAAAAGATAGCCACACTCGAGAGAATAGAATATATCTTTTTCACTGCATATCTCCTTTTCAATTCTCCAAAACTCTCTAGATATGGAGCTTCTAAGCATACTCCGCTCCAAAAAGATGCGCATTAGCCTCCGAAAAAGCGCGTTCCCGTCCTGAGAAAGAGAGGTGCACAGCATTGCCTTGAGATGTCATCCTTTCCAGAACTGCTTTCTATTTTACATGCAAAAAGTACCCCCCGTCAAGGAGATCAAGGATGCTGCGGCTGAGCTACTCGAAAAGTAAGGCAAAATCGGCAGTAGGCTTGACAAAGGAATATCTTTGATATACCTTGAAACAGAAATCACTCCCCTAAGAGGCCCCCCTTCCATGCACGAGGCGATGTTCTATGAGAGAACGAAGGACAAAGAAGTAAAATGCGGGCTGTGTCCTCATAAATGTAAGATCGCCAACCAAAAGAGGGGCACATGCGGAGTAAGGGAAAACAGGGAAGGCGTGCTTTACAGCCTGGTCTATGGAAGAGCAATTTCCTGGGCTGTTGACCCCATTGAGAAAAAGCCTCTCTACCATTTTCATCCAGGCTCGGATATCTTCTCTATAGCTACGGTGGGGTGTAATCTCAGATGCGGGCACTGTCAAAACTATAGTATTTCTCAGTTATCGAAAGAGGAAGAGAAGATTGAGGGGCGGGATCTTTCCCCCGAGAGGATTGTTTCGCAAGCCAAAACGACGGGGTGCCTCAGTATTGCTTACACCTACACAGAGCCTACTGTTTTCTTTGAATACGCTTATGATACCTCAAGATTGGCCAAGCAGAATAATCTTAACAATGTCTTTGTTACCAATGGATATATGAGTGAGGAGAGTCTAAAGGAAGTGGGTCCCTTTCTTGATGCCGCTAATTGTGATTTGAAATCTTTCAGCGAAGAGCACTATAGAAAGATATGTGGTGGAAAACTCAAGTTTGTACTTCGTACTCTTGAGCTTATGAAAGAGCTTGAAATCTGGCTGGAGGTAACCACTTTAGTTATCCCTACCCTCAATGACTCTGAGGGTGAGCTGAGGAAAATAGCTGAGTTTATACTCCAGCTGGGTAAGGATACTCCCTGGCACATTAGCCGCTTTTATCCATCTTACCGAATGAGGGATCTTCCTCCTACTCCGCTCCAGACCCTTCATCGAGCTCGGCAGATAGGCCTCAATGCGGGACTGAGGTATGTCTACACAGGAAATGTCCCCGCTGATGAGGGAGAGAGTACCTACTGTTATCAGTGCGGCCGACCCATACTTGAGCGCTATGGTTATCATATTAAGGCCAATCATATCCGAAGTGGTGAGTGTGAGTACTGTAAGGCCAAGATAGACGGAGTAGGACTGTAGGACAATACAAATGGACTACCGGAGCAGCATTGGACTAGAGGTTCATGTGCATCTTTTGACGGAAAGCAAACTCTTTTGTGGCTGCAGCACTGAGTTTGGCAGCCCTCCTAACTCTCAAACTTGCCCTATATGTTTGGGCCTACCGGGAGTGCTTCCCAGTATCAACAAAAAGGCTGTGGAGCATGTGATCTTGACAGCTCTGGCTCTCAATTGTAGGGTGAGTCCCTTCTCAAGATTTTCCAGGAAGAACTACTACTATCCAGACCTTCCCAAGAATTTTCAAATCTCCCAATACGACGAGCCTCTGGCCAGGGATGGGTATCTTGAATTTGAGCTCGATGGGAGGGTGCGGCGGGTAGCAATTCAGAGGGTACATTTGGAGGAAGACGCTGGAAAAATCATCCACGGAGAAGATATAGAGGACCCTGAAGACAAAGACTTCAGCTTCATCGACTATAATCGCACCGGAATCCCTTTGATGGAGATTGTTAGCCATCCGGAGATTCACTCTCCCGAGGAAGCCTACCAGTATCTTGTGAATCTCAAAAGGGTCCTGGAGTATCTTGGGGTAAGCGACTGCAATATGGAGGAGGGGTCTCTTCGCTGTGATGCCAATGTCTCCCTGGCTCCTGAAGGAACCAGATTGGGAGTTAAGACAGAACTTAAGAATATGAATTCATTCAAGGAAATAAGAGAGGGGCTGAGCTTTGAGATAGAAAGACAGACTGCTCTTTTGAATAAGGGGGAGAAGATTACTCAAGAAACCAGGCTCTGGGACTGCGAGGAACAAACTACGGTTCCCATGAGGGGTAAGGAAGAAGCCCACGACTATCGCTATTTTCCCGAGCCGGATCTTTTGCCTGTCAAAATTTCCAATGAGCAGCTGGAGCATCTTAAGGAGGGTTTGGTAGAGTTTCCTTTTGATCGCTACAGAAGATTCATCTCCCAGTATCATCTTCCTGACTACGATGCGGGTGTTCTCACCGACTCGAGACAGTTGGCTGACTATTTTGAAGAATGCGTTAGAAACTTCCCCCAGCCTAAGATAGTGAGCAATTGGATTATGGGGGAGTTTCTCCGATTGGTCAAGAAAGAGAAGACATCCCTTGGGGAGGTAAAGGCGAAACCTCTCATGCTGGCTAATCTCCTTAAAGAGGTGAGCAAAGGTACAGTTAGCGGAAAGCTAGCTAAGGAAGTTTTTCAAAAGATGTTTGAAACCGGCAAATCCGGCGAAGAGATAATTCGTGAGGAAAAACTGGGCCAGATTAGCGATACAGATGAGCTTGGAGAAATAGTTCAAGGGGTCATCGCGCGAAACTCAAAAGCAGTCACTGACTTTAAGAAGGGAAAGGATAAAGCGATGGTTTTTCTGGTAGGGCAAGTTATGCGAGAAACGCGGGGACGAGCGAATCCTGAACTGGTCAACAGAATCTTGAAAGACAAAATGCGAGGCATGTGATGAAAAAAGACTTTCTTTCCATTTCTGAGCTTACTCAGGAGGAAATTATACAGCTTTTTAAGAAGACAGACCACCTCAAGAGCCTGCTGGAGAAGGGGGAAATTTATCATCCCCTCCAGCAAAAAACTCTGGCCATGATTTTTCGAAAACCATCCACTCGTACCCGTGTCTCTTTCGAAGTGGCCATGCATCAACTAGGGGGACACGCAATTTTCCTTCCCTCCTCTGAGATGCAGCTTCAAAGAGGGGAAAGTATTGGAGACACGGGAAAAGTGCTGTCCAGATATGTTGCCGGCATCGTAATCAGAACTTTTGATCAAAACGAGGTAGCGAGACTCGCTGAGGCAGCTACTGTTCCTGTCATCAATGGCCTAACAGATCTTCTCCATCCCTGTCAGGCCCTATCGGATTATTATACTCTCTGGGAAAGAGGGAAAGAATTGGAGGGACTCAAGCTAGCCTACTTGGGAGATGGTAATAATGTTTGTAACTCATTAATCTTGGGGGCGGCCAAACTGGGAGTTCATATAGCTATAGCCACTCCTCCAGGATACGAACCTGACAAGGAAATAATCGAAAAAGCTGCAGCGTCCGGCAAGATCACGCTCCTCAAGGACCCTCTTGAGGCGGCGAAGGATGCTAGCGTTCTTTACACCGATGTTTGGACAAGCATGGGAAAAGAAGAAGAGAGGGAGTCTCGCGGGAGGATGTTCAAGCCCTATCAGCTTAACGCTGCCATGCTCAGGCAAGCCAGAAAGGATGTTTTGGTCATGCATTGTCTTCCTGCCCATAG
>JAUWAK010000076.1 GCA_030602105.1 Candidatus Aerophobota bacterium
GAACAATCTGTTTGTGCGCTTCGTAGAGGGTATTAAACGTATGGAAAAATTCTTCCTGAGTACGCTCTTTCCCGGCCAAAAAATGGATGTCATCCACTACCAAAACATCTGTATTTCTGTATTTTTTTCTAAACTCTATTGTCTTATCGTCTCTAATAGAGTTTATTAACTCATTAGTGAACTGTTCTGAAGATAAATAGGTGAAGTTTAACTCGCTTCCCTGTTCCATAACATAGTGACCGATAGCCTGGAGAAGGTGTGTTTTGCCCAACCCCACTTTTCCATAAATAAATAGAGGATTATAAGCCCGGGAAGGAGCCTGGGCTACCGCTAAAGCAGCAGCATGGGCTAATCTGTTACTATTTCCAACCACGAAATTGTCAAAATGATAACGGGGATTTAGTTTTGAGGAAGAGGAATTTTCCCTTATGGGTATTCTCTCTTTCTTATGCGCGATTTTTTGAGGTAAGACAAACTCAACCTTAATGGGGCTAGTAACTATTTGTTCTATCTCTTTTTCTATGAGTGGCAGATATCTTTTGCTTAACCATTTCCTAAAGAAATCGTTGGGAACCTGGATGGTTAATTTTTTTGCAGTAAGGGATTGTAATTGGGCAGGTTTAAACCAGGTTTTAAAGTTCTGAGGCTTAATCTTTGTTTCAATCCTGGAAAGGAGCTCCAACCAGACATTTTTCTGATATTCATCCATTTAAAAATCTACTTTCGGCCCTAAAACTTAATCACAGGTTTATTCACAGCTGTGGATAACTTCAAACTCTTAAAAATCGAGGGAAAAGGATGAGAAAAAACTTGTTTTTGCTATGGAAAGACTTGTCTTATGGCACTCCTACGAGTTATACACAAAAGGAGAGATGAGATATTTATACTTTTGATTTTATAGAGAGATTCCTTTTTGTCAAGTTTGACAGAGAACCCGGATTTTGTTAAAGTAGGTTGTATAAACACTTCTCAAGGAAGAATAATGGAAAGACTATGGGCTCCATGGCGCAGGGAGTATATTTTAGGAACCAGAAAAACAAAGGGATGCATCTTCTGCCAGAAGGCAAAAGAAAACAAAGATGAGAAGAACTATGTTCTTTTTAGGGGAAAAGATTGTCTGGTAATGCTCAATCTTTTCCCCTACAATAATGGCCACCTTATGGTGGCCCCGTACAGACATGTAAAGTCGGTAGAGAATCTCACTGAAGGAGAAGCTAAGGAAATGATGAAAATTCTTTGCCAAATGGCCAGTCTTCTCAAGGAGGTTTTACATCCGGAGGGTTTTAACGTGGGAATGAATTTAGGAAAGGTGGCTGGAGCCGGGGTGGTAGACCATGTGCATCTTCATATCGTTCCCCGCTGGAAGGGAGATAGTCATTTTATGTCTGTTCTCTCAGATACCAGAGTTATCTCTGAGGCTCTGAAGGAGACATATAACCAGCTAAAAGCGAAGCTACCCAGAGTTAGAATAAAAAAATGGATTTAGCGGAAAGGATATCCAACTGGATCAAGCAAAAGGTTGAGGAAGCGGGGGCTGAGGGAGTGGTAATGGGAATAAGCGGAGGAATTGATTCCTCGGTGGTGGCAAGTTTGGCTAAAGGAGCTGTAAGAGAAAGACTTATGGGGGTAATTATGCCCTGCCACAGCGAACCCTTAGACATCAGGTATGCATCGCTCGTGGCTGAGAAGCTGAAGATAAAGACAGAACGAGTGGTTCTGGATTCTCTTTATGATAAATTTTTGGAGCTTCTTCCCTCTGGCAAGAGGCTAGCTCTGGGCAATTTAAAGGCCAGACTGAGGATGGCTACCCTATATTTTTTCGCTAATAATTTGAATTATCTGGTAGTTGGTACAGGTAATAAGAGTGAAATATCAGTAGGGTATTTCACAAAATATGGAGACGGAGGGTGTGATATTCTACCTCTGGGGGACCTTTTAAAGACCGAGGTGAGAAAACTGGCAAGAAGGCTGGAGATCCCAGAGGAGATAGTTAACCAGGTCCCCAGCGCCGGTCTGTGGCGAGGTCAAACAGACGAGGGGGAGATAGGTCTAAGCTACGAGGATCTGGATGAGATTATATCAGCCATAGAGGTGGGAAAGGAACCTGCGGGTGGGGGATCTGTGAAAAGGAAGGGTTTGATAAGCAGGGTGAAGCGGCTCATAGAGAGCTCCCGTCACAAAAGGTCTCCTATCCCGGTATTCAAAACTACCGGGAAGCCGGAGCTATGAAACTACTACAAAGCCTCCTCTGGCAGGAATCCCTTTGCGGCAAAATAGAATGAGACAGAAGAAATATGATGTTATCGTGGTAGGGGCAGGCCATGCTGGTTGTGAGGCATCTCTGGCCGCCAGTCGACTGGGGTGTTCCACCTTACTTTTGACCATGAATCTGGATACCATCGCTCTTATGTCCTGCAATCCTGCCATTGGTGGTCTGGGCAAGGGCCAGCTGGTAAAGGAAGTAGATGCCCTGGGAGGGGAGATGGCAGGGCTATCGATAAGGTAGGTATCCAGTTCCGCTTGCTTAATACGGGAAAAGGCCCGGCGGTGAGATCATCCCGGGCTCAGGCAGATAGAAAGAAGTACCGTGAGTATATGAAGATAACTTTAGAAAAACAGAGCCGTCTTGATTTAAAACAGAGTTTGATAGAGAAGGTTCTCATTAAGAGGGGACAGGTGCAAGGAGTCCAGACGCATTTGAAAGAAAGATTCTTGGGCACCGCAGTAATTCTCAGCCCGGGTACTTTCCTTAATGGTTTGATTCATATTGGGCTGGTTCATTTTCCGGCGGGAAGAATGGGTGAGTTTCCAGCTACGGCTCTTTCCCAGAGTCTTAGAGATCTGGGATTCAGGATTGGTAGATTTAAGACAGGAACCTGCCCCAGGCTGGATGGGAAAACCATCAACTTTTCCAAGATGAAGGTGCAATACGGGGATTTCTCTCCTATCCCCTTTTCCTTTTCCACTCGCAGTATTAATCGTTCCCAGGCTCCTTGCTACATCACTTATACCAATTCCCGGACCCACAAGGTTATTGAATCTGGCCTGGATCAGTCACCTCTCTATACCGGGATAATCAAGGGCACGGGGGTGCGGTATTGTCCCTCCATCGAGGACAAAGTGGTAAAATTCCCTGAGAGGGCGGGGCATCGGATATTTCTGGAGCCCGAGGGAAGAGGAACGGTAGAATTTTACCCTAACGGCCTTTCCACCAGCTTGCCCGTGGATACTCAATACAAGATGGTTCGCACCATTGAAGGGCTCGAGGAGGTGGAGATCGTGAGGCCGGGCTACGGTATCGAGCACGACTACGTTGATTCTACCCAGCTTTTTCCAACCCTGGAGACGAAACTGGTTAGAGATCTTTATTTGGCCGGTCAGATTAATGGAACCACCGGCTATGAGGAAGCGGCAGCTCAAGGCCTGGCGGCCGGGATTAATGCTGCTTTAAGAGTTAGGGGTAGGAACTCTTTCATACTTGATCGGTCAGAGGCCTACATTGGGGTATTGATTGACGATCTGGTAACCAAGGGGACCAATGAGCCTTATCGTATGTTTACCTCCCGGGTAGAATACAGACTTCTCCTCAGGGAGGACAATGCGGATCTACGCCTTGGCAAGAGGGGCTACAGAATAGGCTTAATAGGAAAGAAGGATTTTCGGAGAATCGAGAGGAGAAAGGGGAGAATTGAGCAAGAGCTTTCAAGGCTTAAAGAGACCAGACTCACTCCCAACAAGAATGTGAATACCAAGCTCAAAGAGTGGGGCAGTAGCCCCCTCACCCATCCTCTCTCCTTGGAAGAGGTCCTTCGTCGTCCTCAGATTTCCTATCAGAAACTGGGGTCTCTGGAAGAAAGAGGAGAAGGCATCTCTTTGCTGGAGGCACATCAGGTAGAGATGCAGGTTAAATACAAGGGTTATATCCAGCGCCAGGCTAAGGAGGTGGCCAGATTCAAAAAAATGGAAAGGGCAAAAATTCCCCGAGATTTGGAGTTTAGCAAAATTCCTGGGCTCTCCCATGAAGTTAAGGAGAAACTGAGCCGATTCAGACCTGTTTCTCTAGGGCAAGCCTCACGTATTCCTGGGATAACCCCGGCCGCCATCTCGGTTCTTTTGGTCTATTTGAGAAAAACTAAGGGTTAGAGTGTGATTTCCGCAGGAAGAAGGGCCGGTCAAGATAATGACATCTTCATAAGAACTCAGAGAGGGAGGACTCCTGTGAGATCCGGGGGTGAAGAAGTTAAGAGGGAAAAGGGGAAGGGAGATTATGCACAGCTAAAGAAGCTGGCGCAAAAAATGGGGTCCTGTCTGTTTGGAGTAGCGGATGTTAGGCCCATCAAGAATGAGTTTATTTTGCCTTCCTCGCTTACTAGACGGCTTAACAGGGGAATATCTATTGCCGCTCCCGTGTCAGCTGAGATATTGGATGACATTCAGGACAGGCCCACCCTCCTTTATTACCACCACTATCGACAGCTGAATTTCTTTCTTGACCGAATGGCTCTTAAAATGAGTTTTTTTCTGCAGAGACAAGGTTGGAGGGCTCTGCCCGTTCCTGCCTCTCAAATCGTGAACTGGCAAGAACAGAGGGGTCATCTTTCCCACAAGAAAATTGCTCAAAGAGCTGGCCTGGGAAGGATAGGCAGAAACAATCTCTTGGTGAATCCGAGATTTGGGGCCCGGATAAGGCTGGTGAGTATTCTTACCAACATGCCCCTTCCCAGTGATGAGCCGAACCAGACAGATTGTGGAAGATGCAGGAGATGTATTTCTTCCTGCCCTGCTCAAGCGATTAAAGAAAGTCCGGAGGAGTTCGACCACATGGGATGTTTTGAGCAGCTCAAACTTTTCCGGAAAGAAGGCTTCGCCCCTCAGTATATTTGTGGTATATGCGTGAAAGCCTGTCCTGGGAAGAGAGGGTCGATTGCAAGCGGCTATACAAACTAGGGGTTGACAAGGTGTGGCCCGAGTTTGTGGGGCTCATCGTTTTGATGCTTTTATGTTTCGCCATTTCCTATGTAGTTTTCATGAAGCAGGAGATAAAGTCTCTGTAAGAGAAACGCGTCCCTTTGTTGTCTTTTCTCTCTCCTTCCTGGAATGTTTCCAGGATTTTCTTGCCTAAAAGTGCTGCTGTCTGGGGGACCACTTCCTCCTCCTCAAAGCAGGGAGCATGGCAGGCTCTTTTGCCCGGGCTATTTATCCAGCAAGCTTGCTCCCTAACACGTATCTGATACAATATGAAAGAAGGAAGAGCTTCTCTACAGACTTCATCCGGTAAGGGGGGATGGGCTGAACTCGAATGGTTCCTCATGGGAGGTCTACATCTACGAGGGCAGAGACGCTACAAGAATTGATGTTCTTAGCTGGGCAAAAAGGATGGAGGCCTCAGGAGCGGGAGAGATTCTTGTAACTAGCATGGATAGAGATGAAACTAAGAGAGGCTATTGAGGTCCTTCGATGAAGCAGAAGCCTTATCAAGGTATGATAGCTATTCTGGACTTTGGTTCCCAATATAATCAGCTCATCGCCCGCAGGGTGAGGGAGTCTCAAGTTTAC
>JAUWAK010000008.1 GCA_030602105.1 Candidatus Aerophobota bacterium
GCACTGGCTATTTGCTTATCTAAACTTAGCAACTCACGAGCGGATGGGATGTAGCAGGCCCAATACAGGGAAGACGTAGACTGACAGAGGAGAAAGAAGGCAGTTGACGGAGTGAAAAATGAGCTCAAGACGAAGTGACGAGATAAAAAAAGGAGTGGAGCGAACTGCTCACCGGGCCCTTCTTTACAGCACCGGTCTCGGAAAAGGGAATCTGGAGAGACCCTTCGTGGGGGTGGTCTCCAGTTTCAGCAGCCTGGTGCCTGGTCACGCAGGGATGAGGGAACTTGAAAGATTTATTGAAAAGGGAGTAGAAGCGGGAGGGGGAACTCCCTTTATTTTTGGAGTTCCTGCTGTTTGTGATGGGATAGCAATGGGACACGGAGGAATGAGATACTCTCTTCCCTTGAGGGAGCTGGTGGCTGATTCTATCGAATCAGTAGCCCAGGCCCACTGTCTTGATGGGCTCGTTCTTTTAACCAACTGTGACAAAATTACTCCTGGATGTCTCATGGCGGCCGGCCGAGTCAATATCCCGACCATCATTATCACTGCTGGTCCTATGCTTTCGGGAAGACATGAGGGAAGAAGACTCTCTTATGTCCGGGATACCTGGGAGGCTTTGGGCAGGCTGAAGGCGGGTGAGATAACTGAAGAGGATCTGGCATCACTGGAAAAAGAAGCTTGCCCCGGAGTAGGCTCCTGCTCTGGGCTTTACACCGCTAACAGCATGGCTTGTCTCGGTGAGGTTCTAGGGATGAGCTTGCCGGGCTCAGGAACGGCCCTGGCTGTTTCTGCGAAAAGAGGCCAGCTCGCTTATGAGAGCGGCAAAAGGGTGGTGAAAATAATCGAGGAGGACCTTTTGCCCCGGAAAATTATGGTCAAGGAAGCTTTTGAGAATGCCATCCGGGCAGATATGGCTCTGGGAGGATCTACCAATACGGTTCTGCATCTTCTGGCTATTGCATATGAAGCAAAAGTCAAATTGTCTTTATCATCATTTGATAGAATAAGCCGCCAGATCCCCCATTTGGTTAATCTAAGGCCTGGGGGCGAGAACTTTATGGAAGATCTGGAGGAGGCGGGAGGCGTTCCGGGGCTGCTTAATACCCTTCGAGAGCATCTGGCTGATTGTCCCACCGTATGTGGCAAGAGTATCAAAAGAATAGCTGAAGAAGGCCGGGTGCATAATCGGGAAATAATTAGAGACTTATCTTGCCCCTATCATAAAGAAGGAGGTATCGCCATCCTTTACGGATCTTTAGCTCCCGAAGGTGCTGTGGTGAAACAGTCCGCCGTAGCCGAGCAGCGGAAAAAGCTTGAAGGTATAGTGAGGGTCTTTGACAGCGAGGAAGAAGCCGTGGGGGCGATTCATAAGGATGAGATAAATGAGGGAGAAATCATCGTCATTCGTTATGAGGGACCTAAGGGGGGACCAGGGATGCGCGAAATGCTATCGCCAACCTCGGCAGTGGTCGGAATGGGGTTATCCCAGAAAGCAGCCCTCATCACCGATGGTCGCTTCTCAGGAGGAACAAGGGGCCCCTGTGTAGGGCATATTTCTCCTGAGGCTCAAGAAGGGGGCTGTATTGCTCTGCTGAAAGATGGGGATAAGGTCTTGATTGATATTCCGGGAAGAAAATTGGAAGTGAATTTATCTTCAAAGGAGCTGGAAGAGAGAAAAAAAGGCTGGCGAAGGCCTGCCTGCAAAATAAAAGAAGGTTATTTGGCTCGTTATAGCCGGCTAGTTGGCCCAGCGAGTCAAGGAGCGGTGCTGGGCTAGAAAGCGCCAAAAAAAGATGCGGCTGAATTCGTCTATTTCTTCAGGAAGACTTCTTCTGCACATTTGCTGTGCTCCCTGTGTTATTCATACTTTTTCAGAGTTAAGAAAGGATTTTAAGGAAATCTTTGCTTTCTGGTATAATCCCAATATTCATCCCTTTCTTGAATACCAGAGGCGTCTGGGGGCAGTGAGGATCTGGGTAGAAAGAGAAAAGGTACGGATTCTCTATAAAGATGATTATGGCCTGAAAGGTTTTCTTCGTCAGGTGGTTTATCGGGAGGAAGAACGCTGCCGGGTGTGCTATCACATGAGGTTAAAGATGACGGCTATGGTGGCCCGGAAGGGAAACTTTCACTATTTTAGCTCAACTCTACTCCTGTCTCCTCATCAGGATAAACAATTGCTTGAGGAGATTATGAGGGAGGTGGGGAAAGAGCACTCTGTTAGGCCCTATTTGGAAGAGGTTCAAGGAGGATGGCGAAAAGGTATGGATCTAGCAAGGGAAATGGGTTTGTACCGCCAGCAATATTGCGGATGTATCTACAGCGAGGGGGAAAGGTATAGGCGTAGCAAAGGAGCCCGGGGTAAGCCAAAACATCTCTAGGGCACCGTCACTCTGGGAAAAACGAGCTAGGATGACGGCTATGTTAAAGCTATCTTCCCGGTGCAATCCCGCTTGAGGGGTATTAACGCCGGTGTGCATTCCGGTCTTTGTGGGTCTTGACTTTCTTGTCAGTTTTACAGCCCGTACCCTAAATCCTTGAAGGATTCCTTTCGCCGCCGCCACCCCTTTTTTACTGCTACTCGAAGCTCCAGATAGATTCGACAGCCCAGACGCTCTTCTATTTGGCCTCGGGCCGTCTCTCCTATCATTTTTATCATTTTCCCTGCTCGCCCAATAAGAATACCCTTTTGGGAGCGATGCTCTACATAAAGGGTGGCTTGAACATAAATTAAGTCCTCTTTTCTCTGTTCGAATTGATTCACCTTAACCAAGACTGAATAGGGGATTTCCTGATGAGCCAGGGCAAATATTCTTTCTCTGATGAGCTCAGCTACCAGGATACGCTCGGGCTGATCGGTAACCAAATCTGAGGAATAGTAGGGAGGATGCACGGGAAGGTACCGGATCATTTCCCCCCCCAGAATGGATATGTTGGTTCCCTTCTTAGCAGAGATAGGGATGATGCGAGCAAAAGGGAAAAGATTTTCGTAGGCCTGCCACAAGGACCTGAGTTGGTTTTCTTTGATTTTGTCAATTTTGTTCATAGCCAGGAAGACTATTTTTTCTATTGTCTTTAGTTTCTCTACGATGAATTTGTCTTCTTCGGAAATAGGAGAGGTACAATCTACCATGAGCACTATCATATCCACCCCTCCGAGCCCCCTGAGGGCTTGCTCAATAATGTGCCTGTCGAGAGGAGTCTTTGCCTGACTTAAACGGACTATTCCCGGCGTGTCGAGAAAGACTATTTGGGCTTCCTCGAAAGTGACTATTCCCCGAATGACGTTGCGAGTAGTCTGAGGTTTTTCAGAGACAATAGCGATTTTATCTCCCACCAGGTAGTTAATGAGGGTAGATTTTCCCACGTTGGGCCTGCCTATCAAACTAACGAATCCTGACTTGAATTTCATCCGCTTATTCCTTGGTCCTTCAGGAGAATCGTGCCGAGATTAATGGAGACAAGGCGGGGTATAGAGCGGGACGGTAAAACCCTCTAGGACGTAGTCCCACTCGTTTTTGGATGAGAGGTACCATAGACCTAGAGACGGGGAAGGTACTCTTCCAATTCGTAAGAGGTTACATGGGATCGATATCTTTCCCATTCCATTTTCTTGTTTTCTATGAGTTTATAGAATAGAGGCTTTCCCAGAGCTTTCTTCAGCCACTCACTCTTCTCGGCTATCTTTATAGCCTCCCACAGATTCTCAGGAAGGGACTTAATCCCCCTTCTCTGTCTTTCCTCATCGCTCATTTCGTAAACATTTTCTTTTACGGGAGGTACGAAATCATATTCTTTCTCTATTCCTTCCAATCCTGCTGCTAGCATTGTCGCATAGGCCAGATAGGGATTGCAGGCGGGATCAGGTGATCTTAGTTCCACCCGGGTAGCCTCCTCCTTACCCGGCTTGTAACTCGGAACTCGAACAAGGTCAGATCGGTTTCTCAGAGCCCAGGAAAGATAGACGGGAGCCTCGAATCCAGGGACCAGTCTTTTGTACGAATTCACCCATTGATTTGACACCAGGGCAAATTCTCGGACATGTCTCAGGAGTCCCGCGATGTATCTTTTAGCTATCTCTGATAGGTGATGTTCATCGTCAGGATCAAAGAAGACATTAGCACCTCCCTTGAAAAGAGACTGATGGGTGTGCATGCCATTCCCACAGATCCCGTAAACTGGTTTGGGCATGAACGTGGCGTAGATATTGTTTTTTAGAGCTATCTCCTTTACCACCAGCCGACAGGTCATAGTACTGTCAGCCATACTCAGAGCATCAGTATACCTGAGGTCAATTTCATGCTGACTGGGAGCAACCTCGTGATGGCTGCATTCTACCTCGATTCCCATTTTCTTCAGGGCGAAAACTGTTTCCCTCCGGAAATCACTGGCCAGATCCTGTGGAACGAGATCAAAGTAACCGCCATCATCCAGTCCTTGAGGAGGTATTTGGCTGGATTTGAAGTAGAAATATTCGAGCTCCGGTCCCACATAGAAAGTGTATCCCAATTCAGCTGCTCTTTTGAGAGTTCTCTTTAAGACGTATCGGGGATCTTCTTCGTATTGAGTCCCATCTGTGTGCAGAATGTCACAGAACATCCGTGCCACCCCCCCAAATTGGTCTCTCACCTGAGGGATGATGCAGAAGGTTGAAGGATCTGGCATAGCCATCATATCGCTCTCTTCGATTCTGCTAAATCCTTCGATAGATGAGCCATCAAATCCTGCGCCCTCTTCCAGAGCTACTTCCAGCTCCTCCAAGGGGATGGAAAAGCTTTTCAGAAATCCCAATATGTCGACAAACCACAGACGGAAAAAGCTCACCTTATGCTTCCTTGCTTGCTCCAGCACCCATTTCTTGTCCTTGACTTCCATTGTTTTTTGATTCTCCTTTTCCCTGGAAAAATTGATAAGAGTTGCTTTGAGGGTGCACTCCGCACTGTCCTGTTATCAGAGTTGAGTTTGGGATTAGTCTTGGTGATCGTATTCTTGCAGTACTCTTTCCTGAATGAGTTCTCTCAATTCCTGGTTAAGTGGGTAGGCAGTATCTATGAATTCTCCATTGGGCAGCTTACGAGAAGGCATAGCCACAAAAGGACCGTCCTTTCCCTGGATTACTTTGAGTCCGTGAATCCGGAATGAATCATCAAAAGTTATGGTTGCCCAGGCTTTGAACCTGTCTTTGCCCTCAACTTTCCTGATCTTCACTTCCGAGATATTCACCCTAGGCCTCCTTGACGCTTTTATCGGTGGCTCGTACTGCATTAACTCTTAATTTTCTTCCTAGTTTAGCAAGAATACTCGTCACTTTCTCTTGATCTTCCGCCACCGCGAAAACAGTAGACCCACTTCCCGTCACTAAGGCACCTGTTGCTCCTGCTTCTATGAGTTTCGCTTTGATTTCTCGCAGAGCAGGAAATTCTTCAACAACCACCTCCTCCAGTTTATTATACAGAGGAAATTTGTTTACTCCTCTTATCCCTTCCTCTTTCAACAATTCTTTAACGAGTTTAATATCTAGTCTCTTTTTTGTCAATTTTCCCTTGAGTCTGGAGTACACCCACGAGGTAAAAATTGGGATTCCGGGATCCACCAGGAGGAACCAGCCGTCTTTTAGGGGGGGAAGAGGTACAATTTTCTCTCCCCTTCCTCGAACTAGAGCTGTCCCCCCTGCCAGGCAAAAGGGAACATCCGATCCCAATCCAAGGGCTAACTTTGAGAGATCCAAGAAAGAAATATCAATGTCAAAGATCTTCCTCATACCTATGAGGGTAGCGGCGGCATCGGCACTACCTCCTCCCAGTCCTGATCCCACGGGAATATTCTTTTGAATTTCTATTTCTAGTCCCTGTTTTATTCCAACTGTCGCTAAGAGACTTTCCGCTGCTCGATAGCAGATATTTCCCTGGTCCAGGGGAACTCTCTTGCTCTTGCAAAGAATCTTGATTCCACTCCTTCTGGGCCTCAAGATGAGCTTATCATACAGCCTCACCGACTGAATAATGGATTCAATCTCGTGATAACCATCACTGCGTCTCGCCAGTATATCCAGATAAAGATTGATCTTAGCTGCTGCCTGGAGCGTTACCTCGTTCAGTTTTTCTATCCTTAAGATGAAATTGGATCCCTCAGTCTTTCTCGAATTTTGAATCTTTTCTCATTCCGGGATCCTGAAGTGGGTCAAGGTAGAAAGTAACGTCGGCTTAAGGGGCCAGTGATGTACGGGAGAGCACAGCTTGAAGGATTTTCGCGGGCATCGATTCCCCAAATTGGCACACCGGGAATTGGTGGCTAGCTACATTCCGTGTACCCGCAGGACTTACAGATGAAGCATCCTCCTTCGTACTCAATGGCACTGGAACCACAGTCCGGGCAAGCTCCTATCCATCTACCCCTTCGGAGTGCGTTCCCCTCAGACTCCTGGTTGGATTTAACCTTGTCGTCTATTTGGGGCTTTTCCAGGGAAGGCAAGGGATTTTTCTGGCCGCCTCTAGATTTCTTAGACTCCCCGTGCAATTCGATAGCTTTGGCTACCGCGTCAGCACAGGAGAGAATTTTCTCCTTGCCAAATCCATAGGATCGATCGCAGGTTATGCCTTTTAGTTGTTTGGCTACCTGTTGCCAGGAAATGCCACTCCTCAGGCATAGAGAGGTCAAACGGCCGATGGCTTCCGTTTGAGAGGCAGCGCACCCGCCAGACTTTCCTAGTTGGGCGAAAACTTCAAACGGATTTCCCTTGTCATCTTCATTTATGGTGACGTAAAGATCTCCACAGCCGGTTCTTGTTTCTATAGTTATTCCAGAGATAACTCTTTCTCGTGGTCGAGGCAGTAGTCTATTTTTTTCCCTGGGTTTCGCCGTGGTGTAAACTTGTTCTTCTCTACTTTGGTCACGATAAACTGTAGTTCCTTTACATCCAAGCTTATGTGCAAGAAGATACGACCTTTTGATATCTTCTTTGGTGGCTTCATTGGGGAAATTGACGGTTTTTGAGACCGCTGAGTCCGTGTATTTCTGGAAGGCAGCCTGCATTTTGATATGATCCTCAGGGCTGATATCAAAACTGGTGACAAAAACGTCCTGTACCTCTGGAGGGACTTTGGCTATTCCTCGGCAAGATCCTCTATTGTCTACTATATCCCTTAGGAGCTGGGGTGAGTACCATTTCTTTTGCTGAACCACTCTTTCAAACTCTTCGTTCACATAGAGAAGCTTCTCTCCCCCCAGTACCTCTTTGTGATAGAGGAGACTAAAAAAGGGCTCTATCCCTGAAGAACAATTAGCAATCATACTTATGCTTCCTGTAGGAGCGATGGTAGTAGTAGTGGCATTTCTGAGCTTCACGCCCCTCTCTCGGTGTATGCTTTTGTCGTAGCTGGGGAATACTCCCCTCTCTTCAGCCAGTTTTTGAGAAGCCTTTTGAGCCTCTTTCTGGACGAATTTCATAATATTTTCCGCTGTGGCGATACCTTCTTTCGAGTCATAGGCAATATTCAATCTGGCGAGCATGTCGGCAAATCCCATTATTCCTAGTCCTATTTTTCGGGTAGCCTTGGTATTTCGCTCGATTTTAGCCAAAGGATACCTATTGACATCAATCACATTATCCAGGAAATGTACGGCGGTATGAGCAGTTTTTCGCAGTTTGTCCCAGTTGATCCTATGGTCGGTAACCATCGACGAGAGATTGATAGAACCGAGATTGCAACTCTCATAGGCAAGCAGAGGTTGTTCTCCGCAGGGGTTTGTGGATTCTATTTCACCCAACTCTGGAGTAGGATTGTCTCGATTAATTTCATCCAGGAATACTAGACCCGGCTCCCCATTTTTCCAGGCCATTTCCACTATAGCATCCAAGACTCTGGCGGCGTTGAGTTTCCCTACCTTCTTCTTGGTTCGAGGGTCTATCAAATCATAATCCTCGCCCTTCTTAGCTGCTTCCATGAACTCATCGGTTGCTGCGACTGAGATATTGAAATTCCTTAGATTTCCCTCGTCTTTTTTGGAGAAGACGAATTCCAATATGTCAGGATGATTCACGTTCAGGATGCCCATATTGGCACCTCGACGCCTACCCCCCTGCTTGATGGCTTCTGTGCTAGCATCGAAAACCTTCATAAAGGATACGGGTCCACTTGCTACACCTGAAGTCGTTCCCACGGCCCTCCCCTTGGGTCTTATCCGGCTGAAGGAAAAGCCTGTCCCACCGCCTGACTTATGAATAATCGCAGTATGCTTAATAGCTTCATAAATGGACTCGATGGAGTCGTCTACCGAGAGAACAAAGCAGGCAGCAAGTTGTTGCAGTTCAGTATCTGCATTCATCAGAGTGGGTGAGTTTGGTAGGAAATTCAGGTCTGCCAGGAGCCGGTAAAAAGCTTCTTCTGTCTTCTTAATTTCTTCAGCGCTCCGATTGTAGAGGCTATCAGCCGCGGCAATGTTGTGGGCTACCCTTCTGAACATACCTTCGGGAGTTTCTATGATTCTACTTTGCTTATCCTTCTTAAGGTATCTTTTCTCAAGCACCTTCAAGGCATTTTCAGATATCCGTATCTTTTGTGACCCACCTTTTTTTGACATGTGCCTGACCTCAAAATCTCTGTCAATCCTATCAGAATAGGTCCTTACAGGTCCTTGCGAATTGGTCACCTTCTTCTACATTGTACTTAATTCTTACAGATAAAGCAAATCATACTTTGAGGGAGGTATTCTTGATACCACCAGCAGACTATTGATGTACGAGACAGACAGAACTTTGTTCTTCTTGCTTTCGAGGCACATCTTTCCGAAGTGACATTCGGGACATGCTTGCCGTCGAAGACGGGAAGATCCGTTCCTGTGGAGCAAGGGAAAATTGTGCCGAGATATTCTTGACCAATGAGGCTATTTGTGGTAGATTCACGAGTTGTTGAGCTCGAAGCGAGCGGGTAGTCTGTTCTTGAAGCTCTGCATAACGGACCGAATTTCAAGGGGAAGAGCAGGATGATTTCTTCGTTAAAGGAGCCCCACAGGTATACCAGAATGGATTTTAGAATAAGGAAATATGAACTGAAGGATAGGGATAACGTTAGGGATCTTTGTTGTGATACCGGCTTTTTAGGAAATCCCATTGATCCTGTTTTTGGGGATAGGGATCTATTTGCGGATATTCACACCAAGTACTACTTAGAGAAAGAGCCAGAGTCAGCATTCATTGCTGAGGAAAGGGGCCGTATGGTGGGATATGTACTGGGCTGCAAGAATGACAGGGACTTTCGGAGATATTTCATATTGAGAACGCTGCCTCTGACTGCCTTGAAGTTGGTATGGAGATATTTTACGCAATACAATGAGAAGGAAAGGAGATATGCCAGGTGGCTCCTTTTCAGAAGCTTAAGGGAAACTCCCAGGATGCCAAAGGATTCGGCTCACCTCCATATTGATTTGGAAAGGAAGCACCGCAACAAGGATACGGGAAAAAGACTTGCTGAGGAATTGTTCAGTTACCTGAGGAATAACAAGGTCAAGAGGGTGTGTGGCGGAGTTTTTTCTTTTGAGAAGAGAAGAAAGCCAGGTCTTTATGAGAAGGTGCTGGAAAGAATCGGGGTCAAAGGGACGAACTTCAGAATCTACGACAAGAAAGAAACTACTGCGTGGAGGGGCCTGATGAAAGGCAAGGTCTATCTTCTTCGCCTTGTACGAGAATTGTAGAATAAAAAGAGGCAGAGAATGGGAAGGAAGGGTTATTTCACAGTTTCAATCCATGATGCTAGCCCTGCTTTTAGTTCAGAACTTAGAGAAATTGTAGGTGAACTCGACTCCTGTGGCACGATTCCCAAGAGTATCCTGACTGTTCCCAACTACCGAGAACAGTATGATATCCTGAAAGACCAAAAATTTTTGTCTTGGCTTCATTCTCTAAGAGAAAGAGGAGATGAAATCGTGCACCATGGATATAGTCACCTGGCAGGAGAAGGTAAACATACTTCTTTTTATAACTACCTGTATGACAGATTCTTCGCCAAGGGATCTGGCGAATTCCAGTACCTAAGCTACAGGGAAGCCGAAAACAGAATTAGCTTAAGCAAAGAAATTTTTCATGGAGTTGGCATAGATTGCCAGGGCTTCGTGGCCCCGGCATGGTTAATGAGCCGAGAGGCGGAGAGGGCACTCGTTGCTGGGGGCTACCGATATACTGCTTTTGTGGAGCTATTCAGAGATTATGGGACAGGTACGGACGTAAAGTCCGAAGTGGTTCGCTTTGCTTCTCGACCACAACTTCGGGATTATCTTTATCGGCTGTATGATTCTTATTTGATAAAGATAAAAGAGAAACGAGGAGAACTCATAAGAGTCGCTCTTCATCCTTCCGATGTGCGTTTTGGAAAACCTTTTCAATTTGCGTTGAGGCTTATCGGACAGCTAAAAAAGGAGAGAATTCCTGTTACATACCTGGATTTTGCCAGGACTCTGGCATGACCTTATTGATTTTTACCCACCAAAAATTGAACAGTCACCGTCCCGAGACACCTCTTGACAGTAAGGGATGTTTTTGATACCCTTGAAAAAACACAGGGTACCCCCGGCGAAATGAAAAGAAGAAGCAGCCCCTTGAGGGTACTGAGGAATAGGAACTTTTTTTTTCTTTGGATAGGCGAGATCATCTCTCACTTTGGAGATCGGCTGGCGCAAATGGCTCTGGTGGGTTTGTACCTCAAAGAGACAGTGGCCATGCCCCTTTCCCATTCAATTCCTGTCATGAGGAATCTTTTCTTCTTTTCCACTCTACCCGTAGTAATCTTTGCTCCCTTGGCCGGGGTTTATGTAGATAGGTGGAGACGGAAAAGTACCCTTATGTCCTGTGATTTTTTGCGCGCAGGACTTATTTTGATTATTCCACTGATGGTCTACCAAAAGGGGATCACCCATGTTTATGCAGTAATATTCCTGGTCTTCGCTGTGACCTCCTTTTTCATTCCCGCCAGATCAGCCATTATACCTAATCTTGTTGAAAAAAGAGAGCTTCTTGCCGCCAACTCTCTTTCGAATATCACCAGAATGGCTGCCACTGTAGGGGGGGTGAGCATAGGAGGAATCGTGGTAGCCTTTATGGGAGTGAGGACCAGTTTCTATCTTAACTCTCTCTGTTTTGCTCTCTCCGGCTTGGCTATTTCTGCCATCAGGATTCAGGAGGATCCTCCTTCTTACGCAAGATCAGGCTTGAGGGAGGTGGGGAGAGAGCTAATCCAGGGACTCAAGTTTATCGGCAGGGAACCGAGGATCAAGTTTGTCGCCATCAGTTTATTTGTCCTGATGGGAGCCAGTGGCCTGGGGTATGTCATAGTTACGGTATTCGTTACCAAAGCTTTGGGTCTGGGAACGATTGGGCTAAGTATTCTTGCTGCGTCGTTGGGAGGTACTGTTCTGTGCGGGTCTTTGCTCTACAGTCATTTTGGTGAACATCTTCGGCGGGACCGCGTCATTCTAACGAGCATTATCATGGCGGGGATAGGTACCATTATTCTGGCACAAAGTAGGACTGTTTTTCTTTTATCTATGGGGGTGGGAGTAATAGGACTGGTAGCTTCCCCAATCATGATTGCTTCCTACACTTTGGTACAGGAAATAACTCCGGACAGAATTCGAGGCAGAATCTTCGCTGCCCTGGAGGTGATAATCAGTTCGGCGTTCCTCATTTTTGTCTGGTTGGCGGGGGTGGTGGGAACTCGTGTCCCTCCTTCGCAGGTCTTTTATCTTATTGGAGTAGCACTGTTGGGATATGCCGGGGCCGTTTTGTTGGTAAGGCTTTCTCGAAGAAAGGCCTAACAGCTCTCAGGTGGTGAAAGGACCCGCAAAAACTAAAGAAATATTCCTTAAGAAGTTATGGGAAGGAAGAATGAAAAATCAGAACCTGCGAGTTCTCCTTTTGTCTGTGGGTACCCTCTCTGGCCACCGACAGGCAGCGGAGGCTATAAAGCATACCCTGAAGAAGCTCTACCCTGATACCCAGGTCCAGAATGTAAATTTATTTCGCTACGGTAACCCTTTCTGGGTATGTCTTTTGAATGGCCTTTACAATGCCATAATAAAGTTCGTCCCCTGGTTCTGGGACCTTATCTGGGATAGTAAAGAGGTGTACTGGCTAACCTACATATTGAGAGGCATTTTGTACCAGCTTAATTACTTCCGACTCTACAGGGAGGTTATCCTTCCTTTCTCACCCCACGCAATTATATGCACCTACAGCTTAGCGTCTCCTATCTGTGCTGCCATAAAGAAAAAGAAGCGTTCAAACTACCTGCTCGCCGCTGTTAGCACTGACTTTAGTCTAAATCCCTACTGGTTTGATGATAACGTGGATGCGTACTTCTTGGCCCATGAGGGTTTGAGAAAAAAACTGATCAAGGAAGGCGTTTCTCCTGGCAAGCTCTACACTGTGGGTATTCCCATTTCGATGGATTTCTCCCAACACAAAAATAAGGTAGAGTTGAGGAAGAAATGGGAGGTTAAGAAGGATCTTTTCACTATTCTTTTGATGGGAGGAGGGCTGGGAATGGGGTCTCTGAAGGAGATAGTAGTTACCCTGGATAGTTCCCATCTTCCCATTCAACTTTTGGTGGTAACAGGAATAAATCGACGTCTAAAAAGAAAACTTCGGGCATTAGAGTCCGATTTGAATCTGCCCCTAAAGGTTCTCGGATACATAAAACAGATTGACGAGCTAATGGAGATTTCAGATCTGCTTATCAGCAAGCCAGGAGGTCTTACCACTGCCGAGGCTCTGGTTAAGAAACTGCCTCTGGGGATCGTCGATTCCTTGGCTGGTCAGGAAAGGAGAAATCAGCAGCTTCTTTCCCGTAAGGGAATAAGTTTTGAATTAAAGGACAGGGAAGATTTGATTAATTTGATCCAGAGTTTCCTGGATAATTCTTTTGACTTGGCCCAGTGGCAGAGTCGAGTGGGAGATTTAGCCCGCCCCCGGGCAACACAGGAAATTGTGGAAAAGTTGGTAAGCCTTACCAAAGAGAGGAAGTATGACTCTGAAATATCTGGAAGTACCGACTAAAGATACACGATATACCTATGCTACAGGTAGAATTCGGGGGTTGGAAATTCACCTGTTCCAGGAAGCTGATCTAAATCGGCTGAGGGACGCCGGGGGAATAAAAGAAGCTGTCGAGATTCTGAACAAGATCAGCCCTTATTCTGAGTCCTTCAAGAACCTATCTCCAGAGAGGTTTGAGAAGGGTTTGGGAGAAGAACTGAAGAGGACCTATCAGGACCTCAGAAGCTTCTGTCCTGACCCGGAGCTGGTAGATCTATTTTGGCTGGATTATGATTTTCACAATTTGAAAGTGCTCCTCAAACTTCATGTTCAAAAGCAGCCTCCCCTGAATCTAGCCCCACCTCTGGAGCCGGAACTCTCCCCGGCAGGGACACAGGACGAGGAGATTCTCAAAGAAGCTGTCCGGGAGGCAGACTATTCTCGCCTCGCGCCGGAGCTCAAAACTCTCATCCAAGAGGTTGCCGTCTTAATGGAAACCCATCCTCATCCCCAGATTCTGGATAGCTTTATGGATAGGCATCTTCTTGAGTGGCTCAGAACAGCAATAGAGGACTACCATGACCTTTTCCTCACCCATTTTGTCGAACTTCGAATTGATTCTTTCAACATTCAGTCCTTTCTCAGGATCAAGTTGTGGGAAGAGGCAAACGAGAGAGAGCTATTAGAAAGATTTTTAGTGGAAAAGGGTACAGTGGAGAAAATGGAGCTAGTTCAGCTATCTTCTCAACCTAGAGAAGCTTTGGGGGACAGATTGGACAAAACCGATTATGGCGAGCCTGTGAAAAAAGCTCTGGAGGAATTAGACAGAGACGGCAGCCTTTTCGGCCTGGAAGAATTCTTTGATAGTTACATCTTAGAATACGCCAGCAGTGGATACTACATAACTTTTGGCAAAGAACCTCTTGTGAACTACATGTTACTTAAAAAAAAGGAGATAAGACTCTTAAGACAAATCCTGAGAGAGAAGCTGACGCCACAACCCAGAGCGAGGAGTACCGGCTAATCCAAGGAAACTCGCAGCAAAGGAGTATGAGGTATGTTGAAGATGGCTGTGCTGGGAGACAAGGAGACCTCCCTTCTTTTCTTATCTATGGGGCTTGAGGTATTCATTTGTCCTCGCCCTGAGGAGGGGGCTAGTGTACTCCAGGAAGCCTTTAGGAAAGGCTATGGTATTATTTTCGTGGCCGAATCCATAGCTCGAGAATGCATGAATGTCATAGAGGGATTAAGTGAAAAAAAGGTCTTCCCCATAATCACCATAATTCCCGATTCTACTCAGAGGTTCCCCCAGGTGGCTGAAGCACGACTGAGAAGCTTGATAAGAAGGGCGATTGGGATGGAACTTCCCGACTAAACTCTGGATGTGCCCATTCCCCATCGATGCTTCGCTTGAGGATAATGCTTAGCAGTGACGAGGTCTTGGCTATTTTCAGAGAAAGAGGGGCCTACCTGGAAGGTCACTTTGAGCTTTCCTCCGGCCTTCACAGCGGGAAGTACCTCCAGGCAGCCTTGGTCCTGCAGTATCCTTCAGATGCTGCAAAGCTCTGCCGCTCTTTGGCCTATCTCTTTGAAAGCCTGGAGGTTGATGTGGTGATAAGCCCAGCTATTGGAGGGATTGTCGTGGGTCAGAAGGTGGCTGAAGTACTGGAAGTAAGGGCTATGTTTGCCGAAAGAGAGAAGGAACATTTTACCCTGAGGCGAGGATTCAAAATGAATCCTGGTGAGAGAGTTCTGGTGATGGAGGATGTTATGTCTACCGGGGGCTCGGCGGACGAAATTGTAAAACTTGTAGAGGCCTCAGGAGGGACAACAGTCGGGGTAGGATGTCTGGTGGATCGGAGTGGAGGAAAAATATTCTTTGACTTGAAAAGGGGTAAGGCGGGAGGCCAAAGAAGAATTTACCCAAAGAGTCTGCTGAGTCTTGAAATCCAGGCCTACCCAGAAACTGAATGCCCCTTTTGCAAGGAGACAGTTCCTCTGGTGAAACCAGGCAGTAGGTAAAAGAAGTGATTCAGCTAGTGGATGGCAAAAGAAACCAAGATCCTGGAAAGATTGACAAAAGAACCATCTACAGGCAACTAATCAATCCGGGTAGGCTTTACTCATTCCAGGTGGATATAAAGGAAAGCAACCTTCTCGTTCTTGCTGACAGGAAGCTATCTTACGAGACGGAGGAAGCCTTGATTTGGTGCCGAAAGGATGTAGAGCAGTATATTTACCGTAACCCCATATTCAAATCCAGTTTTAAACCTCTTTCCGTAGAGGACGGGATGCCACCCATTGTGAGAACTATGGTTGAAGCTGCCCACATAGCCCGCGTAGGACCAATGGCTGCCGTGGCCGGTGCTATAGCAGAGTCGGTGGGCAAGAGACTTCTTGAGCGCTGCCATCAAGTCATAGTTGAAAACGGGGGCGATATCTTCATGAAGGTCAAAAAGAGAAAAAAAGTGGGAATTTATGCAGGTGAATCCCCTCTTACGGGGAAAATTGCTCTCGAGATAGAGCCTGAAGAAACGCCCCTGGGCATTTGCTGTTCCGCGGGAACTTTTGGGCACTCTGATTCTCTGGGTCAGGCAGATGCTGTAATTGTCCTCTCTTTCTCCACTGCTTTGGCTGATGCTATGGCTACAGCAGTGGGAAACTTAACAAAGAGCGCCTCTGATGTCTCCCGGGGGCTTGAGAGGCTGAAGGAGGTACCCGGGGTGCTGGGTGGAGTAATCATAAAGGACAGACAAATGGGAGCCTGGGGCAAAGTAAAGATTGTTGGAGCGGCTTGAAAATGCAGCAGGGTTGGAAACCAAAATGGCTAAAAGTGCCCCAGATAAATCGAAAAAGAATTTTGTTGCTTGCTTTGCTGGGAGCAGCGATAGTAGGTATATTTTCGGTTCTTTTTCTTGTCTCCGACCGGGTTAACCGAAAGGCTCGAGCCGATTTCGAATTAGCCACCTCCTACTATCGAGAAGCTCAAAATAGCCAAGGGGAGAAAAAAAGAGAGGAATGCAGTTGGGCAAAGAATCTCTACCAGGACATTCTGGGACGGCTCTTAGTTCGGGATAAAAAGAAGGTCCTTTTTTATCTGGGCGCCTCGCTCTACTGCCTTGAGGAATACCAGGAAGCTGCTCGTGCCTTCCAGCGATTTGTGGACAAATATGGCGGCGACTATTTTTCTCCCTTGGTAGAGGCAAGGCTCGCCAGTTGCTATGAAGAAATCGGAGAGTTTGAGAAGGCCATCGAAGTTTACGAGATTGCATTAGGAAAAGACCCTGAGGGCCCCTTGGGACCTGAGGTGAGTCTGGGAATAGCGAGATGCCTCGAGTTGCAGGGAAAATTGCAGGAGGCTGAGAGAAGGTACCAAGAGCTCATTTCTCGCTATCCCCTGTCGCCAGAGAAGGAAATAGCGGCAGCCCGCATTCAGCATCTTAAGGCAGAAGGTCACGGGAGTTGACAAAGGCGCTCTCTTGCTTAAGATGTAAGAAGAATTTTAGATACTTTTCCCGGGCCCAAGATGTGCAGGGGACGTTATCCGGGCAGGGGAAGCCAGTGCCAAATATATGAATATGCTACGTAGATAATGAATGGGGGATGAAGAGTGGTTTCTGACAAAAGAAGAAAAAGAACGAAAGTCGCCAAGCATAAGAGAAAGAAAAGCCGACGGGCGAGTCGACACAAGAACAAGTAAAAAACTGGCAGGTGCCAGGTAAGAATTTGGGAGTGTGGGAAGTAGTCGCCAGAGGGACTCTGTGCCCCGGGCTCTTCAAAAAAATTCCTGAAACTCCCAATTTTTTTGACTGTTTATTGCTGCAAACCCTAATTCTAGGTTAGGCTAAGCGGGTTCTGGACAATGAAAGAGAGGTCAAGTTGGTAGCTTCAGGTAGAGCCTCTTCTCGAGTGCGTTTTGCCCCCAGTCCTACGGGGCAGTTGCATATAGGTGGGGCAAGAACAGCCCTCTTCAATTGGCTGTTCGCCAGGCATCACGGAGGGACGTTTATCCTTCGCATCGAGGATACCGATGTAGCCCGCTCCAGTGAGGATTTCTATCAAGTTGTCCTTGATAGTCTCAAATGGCTGGGGCTGCATTGGGATGAGGGACCCGAGAAAGGAGGCAGATATGGCCCTTACCGCCAGTCCGAGAGACTCGACATCTATGAGCGGTATGGCCGGAGGCTCTTGGAGGAGGGAAAGGCGTACCGTTGCTACTGCAGTCCCCAGGAGCTGGAAGATCAAAAGCGAAGGCTTCAGAAGGGAGGAGAGCCTTTCACCTGCCCTCGGGGATGCCGGACTCTATCCTCCGAAGAAAGGAAGAACCTGGAGGCCAAGGAGAGAAAACCTGCTTTGAGATTTAGAGTACCCCAAGGAACTGTTTGGGTAGATGATGTATTGAGAGGTAGGGTGAGCTTTGAGAATAAGCTGATTGGTGATTTTATCATCTTGAAATCCGACGGCACCCCTACCTATAATTTCGCCTGCGTCATTGATGATCATCTAATGAAGATAACACACATAATAAGGGGGGATGAGCATCTTCCCAATACGCCCCGTCAGGTTCTGCTCTATCAGGCTCTAGATTTCCCTCTTCCTCTCTTCGCTCACATACCTTTAATTCTGGGGAAGGATAGTTCAAAACTAAGCAAAAGACATGGTGCAACTTCTGTTTCTTATTATCGGGAGCAGGGATATCTGCCCTGGACTATGGTTAATTATCTGGCACTATTAGGGTGGTCTACTCCCGACAGCCAACAGTTCTTTGAGAAGGATGAGCTTATTCAGAAATTTAGCCTGGAGCGGGTGGGGAAGAGTGCGGCCATTTTTGATCCCGTGAAACTGGAGTGGATGAATGGGGAGTATATCAGGAAGATGGGTCCGGATGAATTGGTAGACCTACTCATTCCTTACCTGAGGCAAGCTGGCCTGATTGAGGAAAGCATAGATTCGACTGCTCATCAGAAGATTCTTGAGGTAGCTGGCCTGGAGCGGGAGAGAATTAAGGTGCTTCCCGAGATTGTTGATCTCGCAGGGTTCTTTTTCACCTCCGATTTTCCCTACGACCCTGTTTCCGTCAAAAAAAGATTGGAGAAAGACTACGTTCCTTCGCTCTTGGAAGAGGCGCGTTTGCGCATACAGGCTCTTTCTCCCTTTGAGGAGGAGAGCTTGGGGCAGGTTTTGCGGAGATTGGCTGAGGATTCTTCCCTGTCTCCTTCCGAGGTTTTCCATCCTCTAAGGGTGGCCCTTACGGGAAAAATGAAGGGACCCGGACTATTTGAGCTGGCGGTGGTATTGGGCAAAGAGGAGGTCGTAAGACGGATTGAGAGAACCTTGGAAATGCTCAAAAACAGTTTTTAGTCTTGTGTCTGAGGAGCAAAGAGACGAGTTTCAAGTCTTTCCCGAAACGAGAAGACGAGGAGAAAAAATTCGAAGCTGCTATGTAGCGACAAAGGGGAAAGTCCTGAGATACTTCTTGAGGAGAGGGTGATGATTGAGATAGATGAAGATCTGTGCAAAGGATGTGAGATTTGTGTGGCCTTTTGTCCAAAAGATGTCCTGGAGATGTCAGACAAATTCAATAAAAAAGGGGTGCATCCACC
>JAUWAK010000140.1 GCA_030602105.1 Candidatus Aerophobota bacterium
GCTTTCCTGGCTAGCCGAACGATAAGGTCCTCGTCCAGAGGCTTAGCAAATCTAGGATTAACCAAAATGGGGCTCACCTTTTTTTTGGCGAGGTTCCGACAGGCTCCCTCAGCAGGAAGAACCATAGAACCAAGGGCAAATATTACCACATCTTTTCCCTCACGAAGAATCTGGGCTTTACCTATGGCAAGTCTTCTAAACTTTCCGCCCGGCTGGCCAGGACATGGCCCCTTTGGATACCGGATGGCGACGGGATGATCGGTCTTAACCGCCGTATAAAGCATATCCTGAAGTTCTCTGGTATCACAAGGAACCATGAGGATAAGATTGGGCAGGTGACGAAGATAGGCAATGTCAAATATCCCCTGATGAGTCGGACCATCTGCCCCCACTATCCCGGCCCTATCCAGCACCAGCACTATAGGAATATCCTGCAAGGCAACGTCATGGAGGATCTGATCATAAGCTCGCTGCAGGAAAGTAGAATAAACAGCTACTACGGGCTTGTATCCTCTCAGGGCCATTCCAGCAGCGAAAGTTACCGCATGAGACTCAGCAATGCCTGTGTCAAAGAACCTTTCAGGGAATTTCTCTCTAAATTCTGACAGTTTCGTCCCCTCCGACATAGCTGCAGTCACAGCTACAATGTTCCTGTTTTTGTCTGCCAACTTAAGTAAACTCTCTCCAAATACACTGCTCCAGCTTATCCCCTCTCGCCTTTTTGGCCTGCCTGTGGTCAGGTGAAAGGGAGGGGAACTGTGATAAAAACATGGATTCTCCTCACTGAATCTATATCCTTTGCCTTTTTTTGTAACCGCATGGACCAGAATAGGCCCTCTAAGATTCCTTACCCCCTCCAGGATTTCAATTAGGTCACGGAGGCTGTGGCCATCAACCACGCCAAAATACCGAAACCCTAGCTCTTCAAAGAAGGTCCCGGGGAGAACCAATCCCTTTAACCTTCTTTCCATTCTCTCGATGAGCTCCACGCCCTCTCTTTTCAAAAAAGGAGTCAATTGGACGAGATGTCGCACCTCTTGTCTTAGTTTGTTGTATTCTGGATTCGTCCTTAGGCGATTTAGATACATGGAAAGAGCACCGACACTGAAAGACACGGACATCTCATTATCGTTGAGGACCACTATGAGATCTTTCTTCAGAGATCCAGCATTGTTTAGGGCCTCGTACGCCATTCCCGAAGTCAGGGCTCCGTCACCTATCACCGCTACTACCCGGTACGACTCTCCTTTAAGATCGCGAGCACAGGCCATTCCCAGACCCGCCGAGATAGAGGTACTGCTGTGCCCGGTGTTGAAAGCATCATGTGCCTCTTCTTCTCTCCTGGGGAAACCCGATATTCCTCCCTTCTTCCGCAGGGTAGAGAATTTCTCCCTTCTTCCGGTAAGAATCTTATGGGTGTAACATTGATGTCCTACATCCCAGATAATTTTGTCCTTTGGGCTATCGAAAACCCGGTGAAGAGCTATGGTGAGCTCCACCACTCCCAGGTTGGAGGAAAGATGCCCCCCTTGATGAGCCACCGTACGGATAATAAGCTCCCTTATCTCTGAGGCCAAAACTCCTAGCTCCTCCAGACTCAGGGGTTCCAGGTCCTCCGGACCCTTTATTTTTTCTAATACCCGCTGCACTCTCTTACCTTCTCCTTTGTATTAATCTTTCTATTCCTTAAAAAGGGAATTGGAATCCTCCTCCGGCCGTATCTTTTCCTCCTCATCGCTTTTACCTTCGCTCCTCTGGTCCTCTATCTTCTCTTCCCGCCACTCCTTAAGCCGGAACCCTTCTTTCTCCTTCATCAAAACCTGGATTTTTTTCTCAGCCTCCCTGAGCTTCTTTTCGCAGAAATCTATCAGCTTCACCCCTTCTTCAAATCTTCCTAGGGCCTCATCCAAAGAAAGACTACCCTCCTCGAGCTGCTCGGCAATTTTCTCCAGCTTCTCCATAGCTTCCTCGAATTTCACTGGTTTGCCTCCTCGATTTTGTATACCGTGGAGTAAACTCCGCCCCTGTGCAGCTTTACCCTGATCTTTCCTCCTTCCTCGACCTGCCGACAGTCTTTGATTATCTCCTCTTCCGGATATTTAAAGCAGATGCTGTAGCCCCTCTGAAGGATGGACAAGGGAGAAAGACCCCTCAGTTTTCCCTCTAAGAAACCCACCTTTTCCCTTTCCCTTTCCAGTTGACTTTTACCGAACCTCCAGAGTCTACTCTTCTGCTCCTTTAACTTCTCCCCAGTCAGCCGAACCCTCTCCTTTGGGACAAGCTGCCCAAAAGTATGAGCTAAGGCAGAGAGCCGATAATTTTCCAACTTATGCTTTCTGCGAAACGACAAAAATAGGCTTTTTGTCAGCTCATCTACAACTTGCCCGGAATTCTGAATAGCCCGAAGAGGATATCTAAAAGGAAGAGAGCTTTCTATCCCTTCCAGATCCGAGGAATAGGTTTTGAGGTGATCAGTCATAAGAAAGGTGAGCTTCTCCCTCCTCGTTTGAATCAGATTAGTTAAATCCTCCTTCTTAGGAACTACCTTCTGGGCAGCGGCTGAAGGAGTAGGAGCCCTGTAGTCAGCCACAAAATCAGAAATGGTAAAATCTATCTCATGACCGACTGCTGAGACAATGGGGATCCGAGACTTGTAGATAGCCTCCGCCACTCCCCTCTCATTGAAGGCAAATAGATCCTCCAGAGATCCTCCTCCCCGACCCACAATGATCACATCTACTTCCCCATAATCATTCAAATCCTGAATGGCCTGAGCAATTTCCTCAGCCGCTCCTTCACCTTGAACCCGGCAGAAGGCAAGAACAATCCTTAGATTTGGAAAACGATCCTCCAGCACCCGAATAATATCCCTAATAGCTGCTCCCGTTGCAGAAGTAACCACTCCTACGGCTCGGGGAAGGTAGGGAAGGGGGGATTTGCGCTCAGGGTCAAAATAGCCTGCCTTCTTAAGCTCTTCCTTGAGCTGCTCAAATTTCAGATAAAG